>JALEHC010000189.1 GCA_022763215.1 Saprospiraceae bacterium | reverse complement strand
GAATGCCAACTTCAAGGCTGATGGGAACAGCAATGCAAATGTTGGGAGGAGGAAGCAGCCTTTTTATTTTTTCGGCTATAGCCGGAGAATATCACCTACTCGAATGGACTGCCATTAACACAAATATTGTGCTTTCATGGTTGTACTTAATTGTATTCGGATCGTTGATCGCCTTTAGTTGTTTTAATTATTTATTACATAAGGTATCTGCCGATCAGGTGGCGACGATGAACTATGTCAATCCGTTGGTAGCGTTGTGGTTGGGGTGGATGTTAAATAATGAAGAGTTGACCACGCAGTCGATGTTGGCAGCGATTATTATGCTAACGGGAGTTGTTCTGATCATTCAAAAAAGATCGCTAAATTGAAGGGGCGAATGATAAAGCCGCTTAAATGTTTCGAGCATCTTTGCCAATAAATTTAACGACGATCACGGTATCAGGGTGTTGCAGGAAGCTAGTTTCCATTTCAGTTTTCAAGGCATCCATAACAATGGCATATTCACCAAAAACTTGGGTAGATAAATGGTTAGAGCTTACGCTTAGCTCTGTATGTTTTTTGAGGCGTTCAATGAAATTGAGGATATGGCCAACATAATCTTGCGTCAATGGGTATTGGCTAATTTCTACAGATACAGTCATAGCAGGGAGGATAAAGAAAAGCGTTGGTGACTCCAAATGAATGACCAACGCTTTTATCGTGATGTATTGGATTTATACAAGAAGATCAGATTCAGCTCGGCGTTTTGCCAAATTCTCCTTGATGTGTCGCCAATTAGAACCCATCAATCGGTTCATACCTTTGTCGACTACATAATGGCGTGCAATATTCCACAATCCACGTGCACGGCGCGAATAAGATTCGTTGGCACGCAAAGAGATTGAGTATCCTCCATCCGTATATTCGATATAGTGCCAGTATCCACTTGGCATGAAGACTGTTTCACCAGGGTGAATCGTACACTCATAACCGGTTACATTTTTCAGTGCCGGATATTTTTGATAGTCCGGATTATTCACATCAATATAACTGGCAACCGTAAACGGATGATGGTAGATGTTTCGGCTTTGCTCGGGGGCAAATAGTACAACACGTTTGCGACCATGAAACTGGTTGAGGAAGACATGCGACAAGTCGATGTCATAGTGAAGTGCTACTTTCGAACCTTCTCCACCGAAGAACATAAATGGGTAGTCCTTGATAAAACCATCCATAATAGTTGGAAGGCTAAAGTCGTCACACAATTCAGGCGCATGACGGAAAATATTGAACAAGAACATACGTAAGTCGGTAGGGCCTGACTCCAGAATATCGAGATATTCTCTTAGAGGAACTACCTTCTCAGGTACCATATAGTTTTTACCCGGATTGGATACATTGTTGGAATAAAGTGGTACCTCTAAGTGCCCATAAGTCTCTTTAAAAAAGTCAATCGTCCACTTGTTTTTTGCAGGCCAAGGGTCCATTAAGTCTGTAAAAATTACAGGTTTTAATTTAGACAAGTACTCCTTAGCAAAAGTTTCACGCGTTAGACCTGACCTTCTATCAACTGGTTTAAGCGATAACATAGTTGCTTGTTGTTTTAGTTAATGAAATAAAAGGAACACTAAAAGGTTTTTACCCAGAAAATAAGACTAGCCGTAAGTCGTAAAAATCAGTAAAATCTAAGATACAAAGGTAACATAATATCGTCAATGCATGTATCTGACGACGTTAAATTTAAGGTGTTTTAGTTGTATGATGCAATACCTAGGGCATTGAAACACTTTTTTGAAGCTCCAATAATCACCAAATTATTGAATGAAAGTCAACGCATTAATTATATTTTTTAAACTGTAAGCAGATTATTTTCACTTTTAAATTGATTAATGCCTATTTTTGTCGAAGTCCGAGGAGGTAGCTTATCTTGTGATTTGGCCAGTCTGTTTGGCTGGTACGCCAAATGACAGGAAAAGTTTTTAGCTCCTGTAGACAAAGTCTTTCAACCAACAACCAAAGCGAATTCATTGAGATCGTAGCGTATGGCCGCAAAGAAAAAAAAGAAAAAAGGACAATTAACATTAGGAATCGGATTGAACGACGAGCGGGTACCCAAGCTGGTCGGTATCCTCTTATTGTTTTTTGCGCTTTATTTGTTCATCGCTTTTACTTCCTATCTATTTACTTGGCAGGAAGACCAAAACAGAGTACTTCAGTTTTCTGTAGAATTATTGCTCCAAAGCGATGTAGAAATGGCAAACTGGCTAGGACGCCTGGGAGCCATTATTTCTAATATGTTCTTTTATTGGGGCTTTGGATTGCCGTCCTTTATCTTCGTATTTTTATTGGTGGTATATGGGCAGGCATTAATTAGAAGAGTACCACTCAAAACCAACCTCAAAACACTACGCTATTCTGTTTTAGGATTGATTTTCTTTTCTGTTTTATTAGAGTTTATACTTCCAGGGGCTGCTTTTCCATGGGGCGGCGCTTTTGGCGAAGCACTATGCGATTGGCTCTTGTCATTTGTGGGAACACTAGGAATGGTGGTTCTACTCCTATTTGTTGTAATTGGTGCTATTGTTTGGAATTTCAATCCAAACTTTAATGAAATGACTCCTAAAACAGCTGTTACAGATGCACAGGAATATCTCAATGACTTGGTATCTGGTCGCTTGCAACAAAGACAGAAAAGGACTAGCGGTGCTACCTCTTCAACCTCAACCGGAAAAGAAACAGCTACACTAAAACCTGGTTCTCAGCAAGAGGTTGCGGAAGATATCGATAAAAAGGTAGTGGATGATGAAGCACTCGATCAAGCTCTAGAAGGTGCAAAACTCACAAAAGGGGAGCAGTTGCAGTTTGAGCTAGATAAGCAGAAAAAAGAAAAACAAAAATCGCTCAGCCCGACAGATGCACCGCTTGAAATCGAGGAATCTGCCAGCCCTGCTGCCGATGAAGATCCCGGCCCGGCTGCTTCGCCTACGCAAGTTCGGCCACTTTCTGTACAAGAAGCTAATAAAGAGCATGTCGAACCATATGATCCAACCCTGGAGTTGTCCTCTTATGAGCATCCAGTTCTACCTTTATTGATTGACTATTCTGATCAAAAAGTAGAAATTGATCGCTCTGAATTGGAGTCTAATAAGGATCAAATCATTGAAACGCTCCTGAATTATAAAATTGAAATCATTAAGATTCGGGCAACCATCGGGCCTACGATTACTTTATATGAAATCGTACCCGCACCTGGTGTAAGGATTTCCAAGATCAAAAATCTGGAAGATGACATCGCCTTGAGTCTTGCTGCGCTGGGTATTCGTATCATCGCTCCGATCCCGGGGAAAGGTACAGTGGGTATTGAAGTACCCAACAAGAAGCCGCAAATCGTTTCGATGCGAGAGGTGTTGATGTCCGATAAGTTTAAGCGGGCGAAGATGGATTTGCCTATTGCTTTGGGTAAAACCATCTCCAACGAAGTTTTTGTAGCGGACTTGGCCAAAATGCCTCACTTGCTGGTCGCTGGTGCCACTGGGCAAGGTAAGTCGGTTGGTATCAATGCCATTTTGATGTCATTGCTCTATAAAAAACACCCTTCTCAAGTCAAATTAGTCCTTATTGACCCGAAAAAAGTCGAGCTATTTCCATATTCAAAGCTAGATAGCCACTTTTTGGCCTTTTTGCCTGGGCAAGATGAGCCAATTACCACCGAAACTAATAAGGTTGTTCACGTTCTGAATTCTCTTTGTATTGAGATGGATAACCGATACAATCTGTTGAAAAAGGCTTCCGCCAGAAATATCAGAGAGTACAACCAAAAATTCGTTCAGCGAAGACTGAATCCGAATAAAGGCCACCGTTTTATGCCATTTATTGTTTTGGTGGTAGATGAGTTTGCCGATCTGATTATGACAGCGGGCAAGGAAGTTGAGCTTCCGATCGGTCGTTTGGCACAGCTAGCTCGTGCGGTGGGGATACACCTTATTATAGCTACCCAGCGTCCTTCCGTAAATATTATTACCGGGGTAATTAAAGCCAACTTCCCAGCACGTATTGCTTATAAGGTAACGGCAAAAGTAGACTCACGTACCATTTT
>JALEHC010000022.1 GCA_022763215.1 Saprospiraceae bacterium | reverse complement strand
CCAGAGCGTTTTTGAGCGTCTAGCATCATTTTACATTCTTGAGCATTCATGCCCATTGGCTTTTCGCAAATAACATGTTTGCCTGCTTCTAGTGCTCGAATGGTATATTCGGCATGCATGAAGTTGGGCAATACGATGTACACAATATCGATTTCCTCATTATCGCGAATGCGATCAAAGTTTTTGTAATTGTAAGTATTGGCTTTTTTGATGCCGTATTGTTCTTGCCATTTGGGTTCTTTAGCAGGGGTGCCGGTGACGATGCCAGTCAGTTGGCAGTGTTGGGTATGCTGTAAAGCAGGAGCGAGTTGATGTGTGGCATAATTGCCAAGACCAACCAATGCAATGCCAAGTGGTTGCTCAGTAGACAAGTTTGTTAACCAGCCTGCTGGCAGGGTAGTTGCAGCGCCAAGTGCACCAATATTTTTAATCGCAGTTCTACGTTTCATGATTTTGAATTTAGTACCATTTTCATCCAATTGCTGGTTTCGCTGATAATGGCTGGGTTAAAATATTGACGCATATATGCACCGTTGAAAGTACCGTTTTGACGCATACTTACATATTCTTCCATCGACGGAACAGATGCAAATGCATGTTCTGTATCGGGCAGAATTTTCCAGCTTCCTTTGCCCGGATGAAAAGCGTTGACCATATCTGCTGTGGTACGTGCCCATTCTTCATCAACGGCATGTAAATCATGCTCGCCATGCAAGGCCAAAACATGGCAATTTGCTTTTTGGAAAGCATCGACAATATTGGTTTCATTGATTTCTTGCATGAAAGAATAATGCCGTCCTACCATGAGATTGCCATCTCTGAGAGGTAGTCCTGTTTCCATGAGGCGTGCATATTCTGGATTTTTTTCGAGTTCTTGGGGGCTCTTCTTTAGAATGAAATAATCGTACAATAAAGGAATGCGCGCTCTAACATTATTCTCGACCGTCTGATAGTCTATACCTGAAATTATTTCTTGCTCGCGTAGCACTTTGATCAAGTATTCGTGCCAGGTCGTAGCTACGCTTCCATAATTGATGATTCCTTTTACAGGTGTGCGAGCAGCAATCAAAGGAGCCGTAATACCACCAAGCGAATGACCAAACAGGAAAATTTGATCTTTATTAATATCGGGTAAAGATGCCAACTCTTCCAAGGCTTTCGCGAAAGCATCTACTTCGTAGTGAAAACCAATGTCTATACAATCGGGTAGTCCTTCACAATCACCAATTCCAGGCTTTTCTACTCTGTAGACTGCAAATCCATTTTTAGTCCAGCCATCTACTAATTGTTTGATGGGTTCACTATCGGAGTAATAATAGTCAATAGAGCTACAGCTAAATCCTTGCAAGAAAAATATAACCGGAGGTTTTATGTTGTCTTTGAGTGCAGCTTTGGGTAAATGCAATATAGACCGAAGGTAGCCCTGATCATAGGCCACAGCACCATAGCGGACTTCCGCATGGGTAGAGCGTTCGATTGGTTTACCTTTAACATTTCCCGAAAGGGTGAGCAACTGTCCATCGCGTCGCACATTTACCGAAAGGCGTTGTCCGGCTTTCCACTGAGTTGTCTGATTGATGAGGGAAGGTACGTCACTGAGTGTTGTTTGTCCGATTTGAATAAGAATATCGCCAGCCTGCAAATGAAGTGCTTCGGCGGTACTATTCGGGATGACTTCCTGGATCAGGACGCCGTTGCCACTTTCTGCTGGCCCGACTCTGGCCCCGAGAGACCCACCGCGGGCTAGTTGCTGTGCAGAAGTTGACAAAAGGAGGCATTGACAAATAAGCAGAAATAATAATTTTTTCATTTCCTTTGTGTTGGTGAGTAAAACAGGCTTCGCCTAAGTCGTTAGACGGAATTATGAACAAGTGAAATTTTGATCCGTCACTAGTCAAAATAAAATGAAAAACAACCACCGGGGTGTCTAAAGCTGCTAATTTGGGACATTCATCACCTAGAAGCACTATGGAAATAAGTTATTACCCCTTATGGCTTTCTGTAAAATTATCGATTATCACTGCTTTGTTGCTATTGATATTGGGGGTTCCGACTGCCTATTTCTTAGCTCGTTGGCAATCGAAGTATAAGTTTTTGGTGGAAGCTGTTGTCAGTTTGCCATTGGTATTACCGCCATCGGTATTGGGGTTTTATTTGCTTATGATGTTTTCTCCAAATGCAGGTATGGGCCTTTGGTTAAAGGAATGGCTAGGCATACAATTAGTATTTACATTCACTGGATTGGTGGTGGGGTCAATTATTTATAGTTTTCCATTTATGGTACAACCGGTGCAATCGGCGATAGAACATTTACCCAAATCACTGAGTGAAGCTGCTCGCACAATGGGCAAAAATGAGTCAGAAATATTGTGGCGTGTCATCTTACCCAATATACGACCTGCACTACTGAGTGGCTTAGTGCTTAGTTTTGCGCACACTATGGGCGAATTTGGCGTGGTGCTGATGCTCGGCGGCAATATCCCTGAAGTAACACGGGTAGCATCGCTGGCGGTTTATGATGAGGTAGAAGCACTGAACTACTCGGCTGCTCATTTTTATGCCTTAGTCCTGCTGGTGCTGTCGTTTGGGATCATCGCCATAACCTATTGGATTAACAAAAAGACCAATGTATTGGGAGCATGATAAGTATATCTATTCGCAAAAAACTGGTGACCGTGGAAGGAGAACAGGTACTGGATATACAGCTGGAGCTCCCTTTCGGGGAAATCATCGCCATTTACGGTGCATCGGGGGTGGGCAAAACAAGTTTGCTCAGAATGTTGGCCGGATTGGACAAACCCGATGAAGGTTATATAAAAGTAGGAGAGGAGGTTTGGTTTGACCACGTGAATAGCATTTGGCGAAAGCCAAAAGACCGAAAAGCAGGCATGGTATTTCAAGACTTTGCCTTATTTCCAAACATGACTGTTCGGGCTAATCTCGAATTTGCGGCATCAGGCAAAGGAGAAGTTGAATTGATAAACACTTTGCTACAGGAAACTGGTTTGTGGCCCTTGCAACACCGCCTGCCCAGGCAATTGTCCGGAGGCCAGCAGCAAAGAGTTGCACTGGCAAGAGCACTGGCACAACAACCGGAGGTACTTTTATTGGATGAACCATTGTCCGCGCTGGATTTGGATACGCGTTTGCAAATGCAACAATTGCTGCTCAAGCTGCATCAGCAATATGGTAAAACAACTTTGTTAGTGAGCCATGATTTGCCAGAAATTGCTTTGTTGGCAGGGCAATTGATTCACATCACCAATCATCAGGCACACTGGTATCCAGATGTTCGGGATGCCTTTCCGGAGTCGGTTATTCAGCAACAGCTGGAAGCCCTTAAAAAACTCCGAAAAGACCACTAGTCTACAACCGGAAAACGAAGCCAGTTCCGAAGTAATTGCCCCGCTGAATAGCTCCCACGCTTCCTTGCGAAAAGTAGTTATTACCAGTAAAACCATCACCAAGTTCGCCACTATTGCCTGTTCGGGCCACATAAGCTAAAGAAAGAAAAACTTTTGGGCTGAAATATAGATTAATGGTGAAGTCGATATAGCTATCCTCTCCAGCCAGAGCACCCATTTCGAGTGCACTTCGCTGGGCATCAATATCCGTCTCGCCAAGGAAAAACATATAATTAATGGTAGGCTCAAGCACCAATTTTCCGGCAGGGATATTGACGCTTGCTTTCGCAAAACCCACCTGAGCAGTAGTTTCGCCTATAGCATCAGAAGCGCGATAAAGCGTCATGTATTCACCACTTAGATTGACCGGCCCCCAGTTGAAGAGTAAATCCGCACCATAAATGCGGTTGGTTTCCCAGTTGAAAGTTTCGCCATTTTCTGAACCAGAAAAAGTTAGCGTCAAGCCTTTACGCTTACCAAAATGATTGTGTTTGTGACTGGTGGAATAGGCCTTAGATTCGGGATCACCAAAGTGGAATGCCAATTGGTAGGCCAAAACTGGGCTTTGTTTGGTGCCCGCTGAGTTATTGCTATTAGCACTAAAAGTAGGGTTAAAAATCCCGAGGTTATAGCTCATGGCAAACTTGGATTCGGCAGAACTGCGGTGCATACCGCCCAGATTAAGGCCAGTAGCTCGGCCAGGGCCGGTGCCGACCATGTGTCTGCGGATATAGTTTTGAGACCATGCTTTTTCGAAAGAACTAGCTTGAAGGGCAGAAGAAATACTTTCACGACTTACGTTGGGCCTCATATAACCAAAAGACAAGTGCAGTAAATCAGAAGATTTGAGGAGTTGTACTTGTGCTTTGGCTACCCAGAGCCTGATTCTTGGCGAGCCGGTGTTGAAGGCTGTCCCAACCGGGCCTGTAAGTACGTCGCGCCCGATGAAGTCATAAGCACCAACCAGCGTAAACTGAAGGCGATTGAATGCTTTTCCCTTAAATCCGATTTGCGTACGACGCAAAAGAAAGTTAAGACGATCATCAACCGCCTCGTAGGACTCGTTCGATTCGTTGTATATTTTAAAGTCATTGGTGTAGGTCGCCCATCCCTGAAAATTGACTACTGGTTGAATGTCTATAGTGGAAGGATCAATCAGATCAAATTGGGCAAAAGCAGGATGCGCAAATAGGAGTAATGCGACAGGTAGTAACCATTTCATGTGTTTGTAGTCTTTTGCTGAAAAGCGGCAATGTAAAGTTTTTATGGGTGGATGTATAGGCAATTGATCACAAAAATGCTTAAACTATAGGGTACTAACTTGCAGGTGCAAAGGAAAAATAATAAATTTGCCTTACTAAATATTGTTGTACTAACTAAATAAAGCCAATCAAATATGTCAACCATCACATCTGATATTCCAAAAATTTATGAAGATGCGGCCGATTTTATGCCCATCAAAGGAACGGATTATGTAGAGATTTATGTGAGCAATGCTAAGCAAGCCGCTCATTATTATAAATCTGCTTTTGGATTCCAATCACTAGCTTTTGCGGGTTTGGAAACAGGCGTAAAAGACCGGGAGTCTTTTGTATTGGTGCAGGATAAAATTCGTCTGGTATTGACCGCACCTCTAAAAGCGAACACCACCATCGGAAAGCATGTCGATTTGCATGGCGATGGCGTAAAAGTGGTTGCCCTTTGGGTAGATGATGCGGTTAATGCATTCGAAGAAGCCGTGAAAAGAGGAGCCAAGCCATACATGGAGCCACAAGTAGAAGAGGACGAAAATGGAAAAGTAGTGCGCTCGGGTATTTATACTTATGGTGAAACGGTACATATTTTTGTTGAACGCAATGACTATAACGGTATCTTTTTGCCAGGTTTTAAGGCCTGGAACCCAACTTATGAAGCCAATCCAGTTGGTTTGAAGTATATCGACCACATGGTGGGGAATGTCGAACTTGGCGAGATGAACAAGTGGGTAGAATTTTACGAAAAAGTAATGGGCTTCACTCAAATCTTGTCTTTTGACGATAAGGATATTTCCACAGAGTATACAGCTTTGATGAGTAAAGTGATGAGCAACGGCAATGGTCGCATCAAATTTCCGATTAATGAGCCGGCAGATGGTATGAAGAAATCACAGGTAGAGGAATACCTCGATTTTTACGGAAGTGCAGGGGTGCAGCATATTGCAGTTGCGACGGATGATATCGTAAGCACGGTGAAGCAACTACAAAGCAGAGGCGTAGAATTTTTGAAGGTGCCTACTACTTACTACGACGTATTGGAAGAGCGCGTTGGCAAGATTGATGAAGACATTGATTCGCTTCGTGAGCTTGGCATATTGGTTGACCGCGACGACGAGGGATATCTATTGCAGATATTTACAAGACCCGTTCAGTCTCGCCCGACCATGTTTTTTGAGATTATCCAGCGTAAAGGAGCAACTTCTTTCGGAAAAGGAAATTTCAAAGCTTTGTTTGAAGCCATCGAAAGAGAGCAAGAGCTACGCGGTACGCTATAACTTCTGAATAATCAGACTAGACATAAAACCAGCGCCCCTTTCCTGCATGCAGGAAAGGGGTATTTTTATAAAACCAGTTTAGGGATTTCTCTGAGTGAGTCGATAATATGGTCCGGCTGGGCTTGGTTGAGTTGAGCAACCGTATGCGCACCAGTGCTTACGCCAACCGTAATACCGCAGCCTGCGTTTTTACCTTCCTCTATATCGATAATCGAGTCGCCTACTTTGAGCACTTGATCTGCGGAAGTCATATTCCATTTTTCCATAGCGATCAAAATCATATCGGGTGCTGGGCGGCCATTTTGTACATCATCCGCTGTGACCAATAAATCGATCTGGTCTCCGATTTTCCATTGTAGCTTTTCCAGCAAAAACTCTGCTGTTGCGCGGCCATAGCCGGTATTCAGTACCACTTTGATTTGCTGGTCGCGCAATGTCTGAAAAACTTCTGTTGTACCTTCAAAAGGGCATACATCGAGTTGGCGGTAAGCTTCTTCCAGTGTTTGCAAAAATTGGGCATGCAACTCGCTTGCTCGTTCTTTCAAATTTTCAAGTTGTGGATCAAGCAAAGTGAGCAGGTCTTCGATGGCTTGTAGTTTTTCTTTACCAGCACCAATTTCCAATACTTTTTCCAGGCTTACGTCATAGCCGGCCGCTAGTAAAGTCTTCCAAAGTGATTTGTACACTACATTCTTTTCGTTAACGGTTGTACCGGCCATATCGAACACGGCCATTTGAATACGTCGCATGAAGTTTGATTTTTTTCTGTAAAATTCTCTGCAAAATATGTTTACTTATGGTAAACAT
>JALEHC010000188.1 GCA_022763215.1 Saprospiraceae bacterium | reverse complement strand
TACCGCCAAACCGAAAAAGGCAAACAGTATAAACAGGGTACTGGTTTGGGTTTGGCTATAGCCAAAAAAATCATGGAAATCCATAATTCGACTATACAAGTGGTTAGTAAACCCAATGAAGGAGCAGAGTTTCGAATTTTTCTACCCGCTTACAGTCAGGCGCTTGGCGTGTAATTAAAAGATGTTTTGTATTTTACTATAATGAAGCTAAAAATACTTTCGCTTCACACGTAATCTACTCATCTTTTAATCATTAGTTTATGAAAAAACTCAAATTAGTCATGATGCTGTTAGTCCTGATCAGCATGATATCAGCTTGTGGTACCGGCACCGGAGCAACTTACAAAAAGGACTATTCTACCCTCAACAGCTTGGCCGATGTACTTCGCCTACAGCCAGGATTAGTTATTTCCGGAGGTGGCAATGCTATACAAGTCCAAATCAGAGGAACTTCCACCATTCAATTGGCTACCCAACCTTTATATGTTGTTGATGATGTACCGATGGGGCGTAATTATGCTCAAGCGGCCAATGCCGTCAATGTCAAAGATATAGTTGAAGTGGAAATCTTGAAAGGCACTTCTGCCACAACTATTTATGGTGTAATGGGCAACAATGGGGTCATCAAAATCAAAACCAAAAAGAATGTCGCCATTAATCAGGATGGCAACTAAATCTGTCTTTTCCTGCGGAGGTTCCTGATTTTTGTTTCCTTCGCAGGAAATGATAACGACTAGCTTGATATTATAAAAAGCTGTACCTTTAGGCTTCTGCCAAATACGGAAACCGCAATATGACAATCGATATTAATCCATTAATTGCTGAATTACTCTACGAGCATGATACGGTCATTATTCCTGGGCTGGGTGCCATTGTAGCGACCTACCAGGCTGCCGAAATCGACCAAGTACAAGGTCAGATGGTACCTCCGACTAAACGATTGTCGTTTAACAAGAACTTATCGCTTGATGATGGTCTTCTCGTAAATTATGCAAAAGAAAAATATCAGGTTTCTACAACGGAAGCCCAACAGGCTGTACGCCAATTTGTAGATGCATTTAAAAAAGGGCTTGAAAACCGGGAAATTCTTGAAATCTTTCAAGTCGGTCGCTTTTATCTTGATTATGAAAAAGAGCTCCGCTTCCTGGTCAATAACATCAACTTCAACCCGGACTCTTTCGGTTTGCCTGATTTGCAGGTATATCCCGTTATTCGTACAGAAGAAGAAAAAAAGGCTATACGGGAAAAAGCAGCGCAAAAAACGGCAATGGCAGCGCCCGCTACTACATCAGGTAATAGTACAGTAGTTAGTGAAAGTATTTCCAATTGGTTTCAACGTCTGCTCCCAGTCATTATTATTGCAACGCTCGCCATCGTTGGTCTAGGCATATACCAGATATACTTTAGCGATACCAATACACAGCAGGCTGCCAATTCAACCGACAATAACCCCCAAGCGACTCGGATAAATGTTAGTCCAAGCCGTGACTCTAATCAGGAGGAAAGCCAAAAAGAACGCGAACCAGACCTGCCTCCAATAGAAGAACTTGATACGGACGGCCCTACACCTAACCCGATCCAAAAGTCCGTAAAAATTGCAGTAGGCTCATTTGGCAACAGAGCCAATGTACAGCGATTGATTCGCAAAATTTCGGAAGAGGGGTATATTCCTGTCACCGATAATTCAGGCAATTTAACGCGTGTAATGATCGAACTACCTTACGAAGACCCTGCCGAAATTGAACAAAACCTCAAAAAAATCCGTAAAACGATCAATAAAGATGCTCGTTTGATGGATGAATAATCGAGCGAATCAATAGGATACCTACTCTTCTTACTTTTCGGACAATAGCTTTCTGGAAGCAAGCAGATCATTTTCTTGTTTTCATCCAATGAATCGTTTATAAATTTCTATTTTTGGAGCTTAAAAAAGGAATTATATGTATCAGAAGCTTCTTTTGTTGAGTATCGCACTTTTTTCCCTCTTAGGATGTAATGAAACGCCTTCCGATAATGCTTCTCAAAGTCAGCAACCAAAGCTGCAAAAAATCGGAAAAGAAGAACAAACCTCCCCGCCTAAAGAAGGATTCAAACTCAAAGAAGGTATCTATATCGAACGTCCAAGTCCGGAAGCACTACAATCCGAGACGCCTTATAATTTTGACAACCAAATCTATACAGGTGGCAAAACCTTTGTCTATGACTACGTCATGACTCGTAAAAACGGACAAGTGGTTACCTGCAAAATCGTTGAACAAAAGGACATTCCAATGCGTAAAGCTTGGACTTACTTCCCGTATGATGAACGAGACGAAACTTGTATCAAAGAGCATCAAATCCAGGTACTTGAAGGGGAGCACCCAATGATTAAGTACCTACCTCGTAAAGACCTTACCTACGCTAATTTTGAATCTCATACCCCAAAGGGAACAGTTCAGGGAGCCGTAATGCAAGGGTTAGTAGAAAACGAGGCCAATATATATGTACCCAATCCAAGTGGCCGCATTTTTAATTTAACGCAATCTGCGCCTCACCTATTAGTGCAAAAACCACTGGAGGTCGGTAAAGAATGGACTTGGGTCAATAAAGTACCCTCAAAGTACAGTGATCCAAGATGGGGGGACTGGCAAGCGGATGAAGAAATGCGCTTCAATTATAAAATTTCAGCAAAAACATCTTTAGATACGCCCTTTGGTTTGCTAGACTGCTGGGAAATCAAGGCATCTGGCAGTGGTTTGATCGGTTCTAGTGCACTTACGGCCTATTTTAATGAAAAATATGGCTTTGTTCAGATGACTTATAAAAACATTGATCAAAGTACAATGGTTATGAAACTGACAGCTGTCAATAAAACAGAAAAAAAGCAAGGCTAATTATCAAGGTCTGCAAAGCACACTGATATTTAAACAGCCAATTTTTCTACTCAAACAATGTGAATTATGGAGGAGCGTACATTATTAAACTATAAAACCTACTTTTTAAGTGAAAAAGCGGATTGGTTGGTATTTATTCATGGTGCTGGCGGTAGCATTGTCACCTGGAAATATCAAATTGACGCTTTCAAGCCTTATTTCAATTTGTTATTACCTGATTTGCGCGATCATGGTCAATCTAAAAATATTCAACCAGAGTTTGAGGAATATAATTTCGATATAGTCGCCAATGATATTCTGGCAGTAATTGACCACTTGGGTATTCAGAAAGCGCACTTTATGTCGCTTTCTCTGGGCAGCGTCATTCTGCAAAAGATTGATGAAAAAAGACCAACATTGATCGATAAAATGATCATGGCAGGTGGTGTATTTCGAGCCAATCTGAAGATCAAGCTATTTGTACACTCGGCTAAGTTTCTCAACTATATTTTACCCTATCGGGTCATGTACAACTTGTTCTCTTTTATCGTGCTTCCGCGAAAAAATCATGCGCCTTCGCGTCGTATGTTTCGTTTACAATCTCAAAAATTGGCGCCTCATGAATACCTGAAATGGGTAGGGCTGTACAAAGATTTTTTCAGACTGCTGAAAAACTTCTTTAATAGAGAATTAGAAAAAATTAGCTTGGTTGTCATGGGCGATCAAGATCATGTATTTTTCGAAGCTGCCCGAAAGTTTGTCAATGTTCATCACCAAAAAGCCAAATTGGTCATTTTTGAACAATGTGGCCACATTTGTAATATCGAGCAGTACGAACAATTCAATAAAACAACCCTCGCTTTTTTGAGGTCTTAAAATACCGAAGCGGCGCTTTGCGCCGCTTCGGCATCCTTTGCTATTATCTTAGTAAAAGGACATCTCCCTTTACCATTTCTATTCGACCATCCACCATTTCTATCTCTGCAAAATAGACATAAACACCGGTATTCATTTCCTGACCACGATGTGTACCATCCCAGCCATACTGTGGGTCATTCGGTGCAAATGGTCCTTGTCGATACATTTGATCCCCCCAACGATCATAAATCTGGAAATCACGTACCTGTGCCACACTATTGCCCGCAAAAATCATAAAGACATCATTCGAGCCATCACCATCCGGACTAAATGCCGTCGGTACATAGACTTCTGTTGGCCGTTGTACGATGATATTGATCTGATCACTTACAAAACAGCCTTCCGCATTAAAAGCAGTCAGGGTGTAGGTAATGTTTTCCAGTGGTTGTGAGAATGGCATCAACTGATCAGCTTGTCCCAATGATAGCTGTGGCGACCATACAAATGAATCTACCACAAAGTTAGTCTGTGGATCGAGCTGTACACTATCTCCGAGAATAATCACTTCATCTTCTCCCAAATCAAGGATCAACTCTTCCGTTTCTTCTAATTCAATCG
>JALEHC010000187.1 GCA_022763215.1 Saprospiraceae bacterium | reverse complement strand
TTGATTCGTCAGCGTCCATTCAATGTTATCGCTGATCCTGCGGAGCAGCCACGCGATATCTTCATTTCTACTTTTGATACAGCACCATTGGCACCTGATTCAAATGTAATTATCAAAGGTAAAGAAGATGCGTTTCAGAAAGGTCTGGATGTACTAAATAAGTTGACGGAAGGTTCTGTTTATCTTGGATTAAGCGCAAAAGGCGAAGAGCAGCCTGCTGAAATATTCACTAACGCAGAAGGTGTAGAAGGGCACTATTTCCAAGGGGAGCACCCAGCAGGAAATGTAGGTGTACAGATTCACCACGTGAAGCCAATTGCATCTGAAGAAAAAGTATGGACTCTTGGCGTTCAGGAAGTCATTGCACTTGGTCGCATTTTTACAGAAAATCGTTTCAATGCAGAACGTATTGTTGCACTAACTGGTGCAGAGCTTAAAGAGCCTAAATATGTACGCACTCATATTGGTGCTAATATTGGCGATCTTTTGGCAGACAATATTTCTAGTGAAAATGTACGTATTGTTTCCGGTGATGTATTATCTGGAGCAAAGAAAACGACAGAAGAATATCTCGATATTTACGATGATCAGATAACCGTATTGGAAGAGGGCGATTTCTATGAAATGTTTGGATGGCTGATTCCAGTGGAACCACGTCCGAGTATTTCTCGTACATTCCCTGGTTTCTTGTTCCCAGATTTGCGTTTCAAAGCCAATACCAATACACATGGTGAAAAGCGTGCATTTGTGGTAACGGGCGAATATGAGCAAGTACTTCCAATGGATATTTATCCGCAGCACTTGATGAAAGCCATTCTGATCAAAGATTTCGAACGCATGGAAGGACTAGGAATTCTGGAATTGGTAGAAGAAGATATTGCACTATGTGAATTTGTGTGTACTTCTAAGCAGCCATTGCAGTCTATCCTTAGAGAAGGTCTGGAAATTATGCGTGAGCAAAGCTAAGATTGAGAATAATTAATTGATTGATATAAAGAGTTAATATAGATATGAAAAAGGCATTATTAAATTTTTTCGATCGTATTGAGCCAGACAAGAAGAAAGCTCCCTTCTTGCACACGCTATACGATGGATTTTTCACCTTTGCTTTTTCACCAAATACAGTAACTAAAGGCGGTGTACACATTCGTGATGGTATGGATTTGAAGCGTACCATGGTGCATGTTGTTCTTGCTATGCAATTGTGTTACTTATTTGGTACTTACAACATTGGTCACCAGCATTATACTGCTTTGGGCATGTATACTGGTTTCTTTGAAGGTTTTCACCTAAAACTGGTATATGGTTTGGTGAAATTGTTGCCGATTTTTGTGGTAGCTCATGTTGTAGGTTTGGGTATTGAATTTTATTATGCAGCCAAGAAAGGCCACCCGATTGAGGAAGGCTTTTTGGTATCTGGTGCATTAATTCCATTGATCATGCCACCAGATATTCCATTATGGATTCTGGCAGTTTCTGTTGCTTTTGCGGTTATTATCGGTAAGGAAGCATTTGGAGGAACGGGTATGAATATCCTCAACATTGCCCTATTGTCTCGTGTATTTATCTTCTTTGCTTATCCGACAGATATCTCTGGTGATGAAGTTTGGATTGCAGGTATTGAAAAAGCACAAGAGGGCATTGGTTATATAGGTCAGGAATATGGTGCTGTATTTGGCATATTTGATTCCTTATTTGCTTCGCTTGGGTTAGATCAATTTGGGGCCGGGGGGCAACCCGTCGTCGATGGTTATACCGGAGCAACGCCGCTTTCTTTGGCCTTTCAAGGAGGCTGGGAAAATGTAACTCGTGTTTATTCTGAGTCTCAGATGTTGTGGGGTACGATTCCTGGTTCAATTGGCGAATCGAGCAAACCATTCATCATTTTTGGTGCTGTATTCCTAATCATTGCAGGTATTGCTAGTTGGAGAATCATTTTTTCCTGTGTATTGGGAGGAGCTGCCATGTCTATTTTGCTAAATGCATGGGGCGCAACGCCATTTATGGAAGTGCCATGGTTCTACCAGTTTTATATGGGTAGTTTCTTGTTTGCTATTGTATTTATGGCAACAGACCCAGTAACTGCTTCTTCTACTAATATTGGTAAATGGATTTACGGATTCATGATTGGAGCAGTGGGTATTATTATACGTGTAATGAACCCAGCTTATCCAGAAGGATGGATGTTGGCTATTTTGTTCATGAATGTCTTTGCGCCACTGATTGATCATTATGTAGTAGAAGCGAATATGAAGCGCAGAGCGAAGCGAGCAGCAGTAAGAGCAGCTGCATAATTATTATTCAAAGACTAAAAATCAATTATTGTGAATTCAACAAGATATGTCCTGATTTTTGTTCTTACACTTACTGCAGTTGTGGCTGTGATGCTGACATCTTTGCGTGAAGCAACAAAGACACAAGCTGCGCTTAACGAAGAGATTTTTGACAAGCGTGCAATTTTGAAAGCAGTTGAAGATCACTTGAGTGGAGGAGCAGAAGTTGATGACCTCTCTGACGATGAGGTATTGAGTATTTTCGAATCAAACTTTGAGCAGTCTGTTATTGATCCGTCAGGTGAAATTGTAGATGGCATGAAGGCGGAAGACATCGATATGGCTAAAGAAAAGAAAAAGCCAGAAGAAGAGCGTGTTTACCCGCTATATGTATATTCACCAGATGAGTCGAGCGACAAATTCTACATCGTTTCTGTAAGAGGAAACGGGCTGTGGGATGAAATCTGGGGTAATATTGCATTCGAAGAAGATTTGAATACCATTACAGGTGCTACTTTTGACCACAAAGGGGAAACTCCTGGTTTGGGTGCAGAAATCAAAGATAATCCTGCATTCTCTGCTGATTTTAAAGGAACGAAAATTTACAGAGATGGTGAATACGTTTCTGTAACTGTGCGAAAAGGTGGTGCACGTAACGAAACTTATGAAGTAGATGGTATTTCTGGTGCTACAGTAACTGCAGATGGTGTAACTGCCATGCTTTACTCAGGTATTAAAAAATACGAACCTTACTTCGACAAGATTCGTAAGAAATAATTTTGATTAATCGAATTGAAAATCATTAGCGAACCTTATAAATAGCTTTATAATGGCAGCAGAGACAGCAACAAAAGAAAAGGAGCCTTTATTAGCTTTCGGGAAAAAAGAACGAACGCTACTAACAGATCCGTTAAATGATAATAACCCAATTACCGTACAGGTACTGGGTATTTGTTCTGCTTTGGCCGTAACCTCACTGGTAGTACCATCTGTGGTAATGGCAATCGCAGTAATTTTTGTATGTGCATTTTCCAGCTTATTTACTTCACTACTTCGTAATTATATACCCAAGCAGGTACGTATGATCGTACAGTTGGTAATTATTGCGACTTTGGTAACAGTAGTAGAGCTGACTTTGCGTTACTTGAACTTCCCGATTTATAAGCAGCTTTCTGTTTATATCGGTCTGATTATTACAAACTGTATTGTAATGGGACGTCTGGAAGCATTTGCAATGGCAAATAAGCCATGGCGCTCATTTTTAGATGGTGTAGGTAATGGCTTGGGTTATGGTGCTATTCTTGTAATGGTAGCTGTAATTCGCGAGTTGTTCGGAAAAGGAAGTCTATTCGCAGGTAGTGGCATCGAAATGAAAATTATTGGTGCAAATGCTGGCTACTGGATCAATACAACTGAGAACGCATGGTTTGGCTGGTATGCAAATAACAACCTAATGGTGTTACCAGCAGCAGCTATGTTTATTATTGGTATCCTGATTTGGATTCAGCGTAGCTACAACGAAAAGCTGGTTGATATTTCATAGTGAAGTATCAGAAAACATCAATTTGCAAACGCATACAAATAACAAACAATGGGCGAGTTTTTTAATATTTTTATAAAAGCAGCATTCATCGAAAACCTTGTTTTGGCATACTTCTTAGGTATGTGTTCATACCTTGCGGTATCCAAAACGGTAAAAACGGCTTTCGGTTTGGGCTTGGCAGTGATTTTCGTTTTGGGTATCACTATGCCAATCAACTGGTTGATCCAAGAAAATCTATTGAGTGAAGGTGGTCTTTTAGGAATGGATCTTACATTCCTTCGACTGATCCTCTTTATTGCTGTAATTGCCTCTATGGTACAGTTGGTAGAGATGGTAGTAGAAAAGTATTCTCCATCGCTTTATAATGCCTTGGGTATTTTCCTTCCACTGATTACCGTAAACTGTGCGATTCTGGGTGGTTCGCTATTCATGGTATCTCGTGAATACAATTTGACAGAATCTGTAGCATTTGGATTAGGAGGTGGATTTGGCTGGTTCTTGGCTATTATTGCCATTGCTGCTATCCGTGAAAAAATCCGTTACTCAAACGTACCGGCGCCACTTCGTGGCTTGGGTATGGCGTTTATCATCACTGGTTTGATGGGAATCGCGTTTATGAGTTTGATGGGAATCGACCCTGCTGCTTTTGCATCTAACTAAGCAGTAGGTTAACTATACAAGAGCAATCCTTGAGGTTGTATGGAATGTGCAAACTAATTTATAATACAATAATCTCCAGATACAATGACTATTTTATATGCAGTAATCGTATTTAGCCTTGTGATTCTGGCCTTGTCTTTCATGCTGATTTTTGCACGAAAGCAACTAGTACCACAAGGTGATGTGAAGATTGTAGTAAACGGGGACCAAGAAAACCCAATTTTGGTACAACCGGGTACTTCACTCTTGTCCGCTTTGTCTGATCGTAATATCTTCCTTCCTTCTGCCTGTGGTGGTGGTGGAACTTGCGCTATGTGCGAATGTCACGTAGATGCAGGTGGTGGAGATGTTTTGCCTACAGAGCGTAACCACTTGACACGCCGTGAAGTGGCGGAAAACAAGCGCTTGGCTTGCCAAGTAAAAGTACGTCAGGACATGGAAATCCGCGTACCAGAAGAGGTATTTGGTATCAAAAAATGGGAGTGCGAAGTGGTTTCCAACTACAACGTAGCAACTTTCATTAAAGAGTTTGTGGTAAGACTACCAGAAGGAGAAAATCTTGAATTCGAATCCGGTGGTTATATCCAGATTGATGTGCCAAAGGTTGAAGTAAACTTCAAAGACTTTGACATTACGGCACACCCACGTATGGGACAACAGCCTGATTCTTTCCGTAAAGATTGGGATAACTTCAAGATGTGGGACTTGAAAATGAAAAATACAGAAGAGCAGTTCCGTGCTTATTCTATGGCCAACCACCCAGCAGAGGGTAATATCGTGATGTTGAACATCCGTATCGCTACTCCGCCATGGGATCGCAAAAACAACTACTGGATGCCTGTAAATCCAGGGGTATGTTCTTCTTATGTATTTAATCAGAAGCCAGGTGATAAAGTAACTGTTTCTGGTCCTTATGGTGAATTCTTCATCAAGCCGACTAAGAAAGAGATGGTATACATCGGTGGTGGTGCAGGTATGGCGCCATTGCGTTCACACATCTTCCACCTTTTCCACACCATGAAGACTACCGACCGTAAGGTATCTTACTGGTATGGTGGCCGTTCTCGTAAAGAGCTGTTCTACACAGATGACTTCCGCGATATCGAGAAGGATTTTAGCAACTTCAACTACTACATCGCACTTTCTGATAAGAAAATGGCGGATGAAATAGATAACTGGAAAGTAAAAGAAGATATCGATGATAAAAATGGGGAAGGTTTCATCGGATTTATCCACCAGGTACTTTATGATGAGTACCTAAGCAAGCACCCGGAGCCAGAAGAAGTAGAGTACTACCTATGTGGTCCTCCATTGATGCTTCAGGCTGCACTGAATATGTTGGATGAATTGGGTGTTCCGGAAGAGAACATTGCATTTGACGACTTCGGTAGCTAGACTAAAAATATCAATTATCATACAAAGGCTTTCCTGCATCAGTGGGAAAGCCTTTTCGTTTTAATGCTCATGACCATCGAACACCCCAATAGATCTGAGGTTTTATTGACAAAATAAACCTTAAAAAACCATTATGAGCAGAAGACTTCCCAATCGCCCAGGCCGGACTCTCTGGCTGGCTGCCGTTATTATCGGTAGCATCGGTATTTTAACCCGTTTCGTTTATATTGAAGAGATTTCACAATACAATTACTGGATGTTACTCATCGGATTTGTATTGCTGGTTATCGGTACTTCTTCACGAAATATCTAGAAGCTTCTTCAATCAATAGGAAAGTGACCAATTAAACTGAGGGGCAAATAAAAAAGGATCGGAGATTTGTAGTTTCCGATCCTTTTTGAGTTTATTTAGGCTCCATAGTCACAATTTTTACCTCTACCTTTCGATTCCTGCTCTTGGGCTCTTCATTGTCAATTTCTCCTTTTCCTTCCAGGTATATTTGGTCTACTATGATCTGGTTTTCAAGCAAAAACAAAGCAATCTGTTTGGCTCGATCTTCTGATAATTTCAGGTTGTAAGAATTGGTACCAATATTATCAGAAAAACCAATAATTTCTACTCGACGTACATTCGCTCCAATAAGTGGTTTGATAAATTCATCGAGTCGATTGATTTCTTCTAAGTCCATACTTGACTTGTCAAATCCAAAAAATACGGTGTGTACAAATTCTATTTCTTTTGGGCTCTTGTCTCGCACGACTACCGAATCTTTCATCACCGAATCAATAGGTGCTGGAAGGAAGGAATATTTTGATTGTAAAAGTGCTTCTATCGTGTAAAAAGTCTTGTTATCCCAAATTGGTAT
>JALEHC010000021.1 GCA_022763215.1 Saprospiraceae bacterium | reverse complement strand
TCTCTCCAGTCTCCTCACAAGTCATATAATAAGGCACATAATGCCAGTTGTAATTTCGAGCTAGGCCTTTATTATAATATTTGAAAGTATAATTCTCTTCCGAAAAATCAGGATGATAGAGCTTTGCTTCAAAAACAGAATCTCGAAAAAGGGCGTAGTCTTCCCATCCATGATAACAATCCTCTGGATATATCTGATCCATCAGACTTTTGGGTACGGAATGGCTAATAATCATGGCTTGCCCACCGTCTTCTACAAATTGAATTAAAGTCTCTTGCGTACTCGAATCGTACCGCAAGCCAGGACCAATGAAAATATAATTTCCGCGCTGATGATTCGGCATTGAATCAAAAGAAATGCTGTCTTTCAAAACAGAGAACTGCTCTCCGGGGAAGTAATCTTTTAGTAATTGTTGAATCACAAAAGTACCATAAGGGTCTTTGCTCTCCTCTTCATAAGTTTCTCGCCAGTCAAAGCGTTGGCGCATATTTTTACTCAACAGATACACCAATGCAACCAGTGCTGCCAAGCCGATACCAATAATGATGATATTTCTGTTTTTCATATCAGCTGGCTTGTTTCTGGGTAGTATTTATTTGGCTAAGAAAAGACTTGAACTCAGGTTCGAGCTGTTGAAAAACAGAAGCGGTAATATTTCGCTGACCATACCAACTATGATCAAAAATCAAACAAAGTTGCCGGAAGTCATGCAAAAAAGGCGAGTTATATAATTCACGTTGATAATCGCGATTGGTTTTATCTTTTTTCCAATTGATAATTTTTTGTTGACTCAGTTCTTTAAGGACGGATAAAAAATAGAGTCGAATAGCCAGATTATAAGCTTTCTGGTCGATGGCTTTTTGCAACAAACTCCGAGTATCCGCCTGTTCAATGTTTTCTTCTGCTTTTTCAACGGCTAGTGCCAGTGCTTCTTCTTCGGTTTTTATTTTTCGGTTTCTTGGGTTTTCGAGTCCGAGCAAAGTCTTAATCAGAAAAAATACGGCTACTCCACCAATTAAAAATAGCAGAATTTTACCGATGATGGGAGGAAAGTTAATTTCCCAAGAAGCAGGTTCTTCATTTTGTCTTGCTCGATCGGCTTCGCCTTTGCGTTCCTGATCGCGTTGGTAGGTCTCTTTTTTGTCCCGTACATCGCTGTCATAGCGAATGTTTCGGATGGTATTATTCCATTGGTCGCGATCAAACGAGCGCACTTGACGTTCTTGCTCCGTATACTGCCGGGTATCATTGGTTTCGCTTTGCGCAAATACAAAAGTAGGCAGCCACATTGCCCCCAACAACAACAGGTGCAGCGATTTTTTATACCAATAATGTAGATCACAGCTAGCGCGCATAAAACATAAATTAGGTTCGTGCTTCTCTTTCCAGTCCTTTAATTTTTTGGCTGATACCAATACTTTGAATATCCTGCTTAAGTGCTTTGGATTCGGCCATCTCATACAAGCTATAGTACAGCAAACCCACTGCAATTAGCGTCATACCTACAACTAAATATAGGACAAAAAGGGTAACAAAACTCAGTAATACAATGCTAAGTTGGTCCATTTGTTCCTGCTCAAGATGAATAACCCAGGATACTAACTCCAAAAAGAAACTGAATAAAAAGCTATCTAGTATCAGCATAAATAAGTACCCCAGTATAGTCAGTGCCAAAAACAAGCCAACGATAGCAGAATAGCGCTGTCGCGAAAATGACAAGGCTCGGCCCAGAGCACGAAAGGCATTCTTTTCTTCGACGACCATTACATAAGTCCAAAGCAAAAATACCGGAATGATGAAGGTAAGTAAAGTGGCGGAGAAAAAGCCCGCTCCCATGAACGTTCGAAGGCTCAGCACATCCCAGTTGTTTATCATCAAAAGCAAATGCACACAACTAATTCCAAGCAAGACTTTTATAAATGAAAGCAGATGATGCTCACTAAATGACCGGCCACTCTCTTTTTTAATCCATCGAAACAGAAAAAAAGTAAATACCGACCAAGTCAATATACTCGCAATCGGAATCATAAAATGATGCGTAGAATAAAAATACTGCCCAATACTATCCCGATAACCATAATTGACTCCAGAAATATAAAAAGCATCCATCAAGTCTCCCGGAAATGAGATGAATACCAAAAGACAATATAGAAGCGCAGCTGCAAAGCCAAGCAACATAATCCGACTCCGATATTTGTGATAAAAACTAAAAATATCTGTAAAAATCACACCGCTCTTTTTGATGACATTAAAATCAATTGGCTTGTTTTTATCAGGCGGAATGATGGTTTCCCGAAAGGGTGTGTCAAATCCAATCGCTGCTTTTACGCGTGGAAACAGGAAAAAGTATCCGAGTATAAAAAACAAACAAACCAAAATAAAGAGTCCGCGAAGCAAATCAGGCGCATTCGTAAACCGAGTCAGATATCCTTCGATAAAACCTGCCGTAATGAAGATAGGCGTAATGCCAATCATGATTTTTATTCCTCTTCGCGCAGAGCGCTGAAAAGCCTGCAAGCGTCGATAAGTACCCGGAAAAAGTAAACCTTTTCCCATCGTCAAGCCCGCTGCCCCAGCAATAATGATAGCCGAAATTTCCAGTGTTCCGTGTGTCCAAATTGTCAGAAAAGATTCCCAAAAAAGATCTCTTTCAATAAAAAAGTATTGAAATACGCCCACCATGATACCATTGCGCACCAAAATAATAATCGCACCGATATAAAAAGAGCCTAATGCAAAAGTGAGAAAAGCAACAAACAAATTATTGATTGTAATGCCAAGTGACATGCCGAAAGCACCTCTTGCCTTATACACGGCCATCGGATCGCCGGCATCAATATTCTCGAGGGTCATATCAATATAATCTTGCCCCAGGATAAGTGCCGGGAAATTGCTATCCATTGCAGCAGACAAACCACCCAGAAGCATGGAAATTGCAAAAACAAGAAAGGCTAATAAAAACTCTCGGCGGGACTGATAGACTAATTGAGGTAATTCATCTGACCAAAAATTGAGAAACCGTTGTAACCTGGATCGGCGGTTTTTATAGATGGTAAAAAAAATTTGCTGAGCAAGACTGTTGAGATAAACCCGCACTGAGCGATTGGGATAAAAAGTACGAGAGAAAGAAAGGTCATCCAAAATTTGAACGAATAACTGGAGCAACTTTTCTGGTTTGTAATGCCGGCCCCCCATGGTCTTTTCAAATTCTTCCCATTTCGCTTTGTTTTGTTCAATAAACTTTGTTTCTCTCATGGACCGATATTACTAAAGGACGGTTTATTACCTTTGTGAGTGGAGAAAAGATTTGATTTCGAATATTATAAAATTAATATCATAAAAACAACCAGGCTCAGATTTGTTTAGGAGTGTGCCATACATTTTGAAATAGCACCTAATTTCTGTCTTAGTTGTTAACTACATTGATATGTCTACAATTGATATCCGAACTACCCAAAATGTTACGATTGAATACGAATTAGCACCATTGAGAGAGCGCTATTTCGCTTTTTTCATTGATGCGATTATTGTATTCATTGCTTATTATGCGGTGGCCCTGCTTTTTACGATGGCCATGCAGGATGAATCATGGAACGATGGGATGCTTTTTGGAGTAGTATATGGCTTGTTGCCGGTCATTGCTTTTATGATGTATCATTTCTTTTCCGAAATCTTGGCCGATGGCCAATCATGGGGCAAAAAAGCACTGGGGCTTAAAGTAGTCCGACTAGATGGAGAAGAGCCCGGGTTAACAGATTATTTACTTCGCGCTGTTTTGCATATTATTGACTCTATTTTTTCAATAGGGGTGATAGCTTCTTTTTTGATTTCCTCCTCCGTGCGCAATCAGCGCTTAGGCGATTTGGCAGCTAATACCTCAGTTATAAGGGTTCGGCACAATAGTCGATTTAAACTAGAAGACATCCTCAATATTAATTCCTTAGAAAATTATGAGCCTCAGTATCCGGATGTACAACAATTTAGCGAGGAAGACATGTTGCTGATAAAAAATGTAGTGACGCGCTATCGAACCTATCGCAATAAAGCACATGCTGAAGCGATTGACCAATTAGTCAATCGCGTGTCCGGCTTGCTGGATATTGAACAGCCCCCTGCTGATAAAATTGAATTTTTGAAAACACTGATTAGAGATTATATTGTCTTGACCAGATAAACAAGCATTAATTAATGGGAAGAAGAAGAAAACCTTTTTTGATCGAAAAGGTAGAAATGACCGGTATTGCCGATAAAGGAAAAAGTGTAGGACGAGATGAAGAAGGTCGCGTCGTCTTTGTAGAAGATGTCGTACCGGGTGATGTGGTAGACGTATTAGTGATCAGAAAAAAGAAGGGCTTCCTGATCGGTAAAGCTCAGAAAATTCATACTCCTTCGCCAGAACGGACGGAGCCTTTTTGCGAACATTTTAGCCTTTGTGGTGGCTGCAAGTGGCAAAACCTAAGCTATGAATCGCAGCTGAAGCACAAGGAAATTGTGGTAAAAAATGCACTGCAAAGAATCGGGAAAGTCAATGTAGAAGCCTTCTTGCCTATTTTGGGAGCGGAGCAAACCGAGTGGTACCGCAATAAATTGGAGTTTGCGTTTTCGAACAAACGTTGGTTAACCAGCCAGGAAATCGAATCTGGCATTACCAATCAAGTCGATGTACTTGGTTTTCACAAAGCGGGTGTATTCGATAAAGTACTTGATATTCAGAAATGTTGGTTACAACAAGACCCATCTAATGATTTGCGCAATGGCGCAAAAGAAATTGCACAAGAGCAGGGCCTCGAATTCTTCGACATGCGCGATAATAAAGGCTTTATCCGCAATATGTTTATCCGAATAACTGAACTTGGCGAAATTTTACTGATTTTTTCTTTTTATGAAAATGATCAAGAAAAAATTACCGCCTTTCTGGACGCTATGTTGGCGCGCTTTCCGCAAATCACCTGCATGTGCTACTGCATCAATGGCAAAGTCAATGACTATGTCATGGACCTTGAAATGATCACTTATTTTGGCAAAGGCTATATTGAGGAACAACTGAATCATGTACGATTCCGGATTGGTCCGAAATCTTTTTTCCAGACCAATACTCAGCAAGCTGTTCGCCTATTTGATGTTGTAGTGGAATTTGCCGGGCTACAGGGCCATGAAAATGTGTACGACTTGTATACCGGACTTGGAAGTATTGGGTTGTATGTAGCTCGAAACTGCAAACAAATCGTCGGTATTGAAGAGATACCCGAAGCAATCGAGGATGCCAAAGTCAATGCTGAAATAAATGGTATAGATAATGCCGTATTTTATGCTGGTGATGTCAAAGATATTCTAACAGATGAATTTGCTGAAAAGCACGGCCGTCCGGATGTACTCATTACCGATCCGCCCAGAGCAGGAATGCATCCTAAAGTAGTAGATATGTTGCTTCGGCTAGAAGCACCGCGACTCGTTTATGTGAGCTGCAATCCTGCTACGCAGGCAAGAGATGTACAACTGCTGAGTGAAAAATACCAAGTATTAAAACTAAGGCCAGTGGATATGTTTCCGCATACCCACCATATAGAAAGTGTTGCGCTTTTAGAATTAAAAAAGTAAAACCCAATGACCGAGGAAAAATTCTATAAAGAACTGGAAGCTGATGTAGAGCCACAAAGAGTTTTGATTAACAAAGCAATTGATACGGTTCTCAATCAGGAGGTTACTTCTTACCCCATTGTCGTTTTGCACCAATTACCTATTGAATTAGGGGTTGCACTGATTGAAGGAGGTACAATTTACTCAAGATGGTCGATTCGAATATCAAGCCTGGAAGAGCTGGTTACCAAAAATATTGTCCGATCTGATCGGGTCGATGACTTCCGAAATGTATACAAAGACCCAGAAGTATTCTTCTGCTTGCTGGTGATACAAGAAGAAGGAATGCAATTCATTTTTATGCCAAGAAATTCTTGAATCCATAAAACGTAAGTCCTTTAGAATCACTAGCGGATGTGGGAAAAAAATATTAATTTAGAGTAAAATAACCCGCACATTGTTTTTTGAGAGGCAACACCAAACTTTATTAGAAATAGATCGTAAGAATAAAAGTTGTCTTTAGCAGAATAAAAACTACACAACAACGAACACAAGGCTCACAAACAATTGGACTTTCTTCGTGCTTCTATGAAGAATCTTCATTCGTTTATTGATTTTCTCTTGAGAGAATAATATTTGACCTAGTAGAACATGACCGTAAAGGAATCATTATCGAGCTATAACCGAACGCAGAATGTACTGTTAGTAGAAGACGACAGTAGTTATGCCAGGCTAGTGGAAATTCTGCTGGGTGAATCTGATATTATTGATTGCAAAATCACCAATAAACAAAGCCTTCGAGATAGCCTTGCTGAGTTGCAAGAGCAACCCCATTATGATGCTGTTTTACTCGATCTTTCCCTCCCTGATAGTCGTGGTTTTAGTACACTTGAACATATGCTTGGAGCACATCCTAGTCTAAATATCATTGTGCTAACAGGGCGTAATGATAAAGACATGGGGCTGCATGCAGTAAAAGCTGGCGCACAAGATTTTTTAGTAAAAGGAGAATTTGATGCAGAAGATCTCGCCAAATCTCTCCGTTATGCCATAGAAAGAAATCAGTTTCTCAAAAAATTAGAAGAAACGCAACGCCTCGCCAGAATCGGCAATTGGGAATGCGAACCTGACAAACACTACTTCATGGCCTCAGATGAAGTATATCGCATATTTGGATTACCTCCCCGCCAAACCAAATATACTTGCCAGGATATGCTTAATCCCCAAAATCCTTTCCACCTTTTTCTGGAACTTCAAAAAGAATCAAGGGAAAACAAAAATTATATCCAAAAGGAAATCTGGATTAAACGATTGGATAATAACGAAGAACGATTTGTAACGCTTCGCTGTAGTGCTCGAAAAATAGAAGGTGACGAATATTATTACAATGGTATTATTCAGGATTTTACCGACCTCAAACAGGCGCACCTTGCTCAAAAAGAAAGTCAAAAACGCTATCAGGAAATTTTTTCCCAATCCTATGATGCCATTTATACCGCCGACTTAAACGGGCATTTGCTCGACTGTAATGACTCAACGGCCAAGTTGCTGAATATTCACAAAGAAGAGTTATTTAGTCACGATTCTATTCATAACTTTTTTTTCCCGGAGGAACAAAAAACTATTTTTCTACAGCATTTATCCAAACGAACGGCGGTAAAGGATTTTGAATTGCAAATTGCCAGAAAGGATGACCAATACCGCTTTTGTCTCGTTTCTACCAGCTTTGGCAAAACTAGCGAAGGCGCTACTTATAATTGCATTATTCGCGATATCACCGAACGCAAACAAGCTGAAGAACTGCGCCAGGCTCGTGACATCGCAGAACAAACAGCAAAAGTAAGAGAGCAGGTGATTGCAGGTGTCAGTCACGATATGAGAACGCCTATGAATGCCATTATCGGCATGCTTAACCTGCTGAAACGCACTGAGCTAACAGACGATCAGGTCGAGTATATCCAATCTATTAAGCAGTCGTCCAGTATTTTATTGGGTATCATCAATGATATTCTCCAGGCTTCTTCCATTAAAAACAATAATGTTTCTTTCGAATCCGAACGCTTTTCACCGCGTATCCTAGCCACTAATCTGAAAGAAATGCTCGCTCACAAGGTGCAGGAAAAAGCACTTGAGCTGACTTACGCTGTCGCGGAAAACGTACCGGAATATATCTGGGGGGATCAATTGCGACTCAACCAAATACTCTACAACCTCGTGGGGAATGCCGTAAAATTTACCGAAAGGGGGAAAGTGCATTTTTCAATTGATAAGCTGAGGGAGGATGAAACCTCTGTTTCCCTCAAATTCACGGTAAAAGATACGGGCATTGGAATCCCGCCAGACAAGCTGGAAGTAATCTTTCAGCCATTTACTCGAGTATATCAAAAGGGTAAAGTTTTTGAAGGAACAGGTTTGGGGCTTTCAATCGTGAAAAATTTAATTGAGCTACAAGGCGGAAGCATTTCGGCTGATAGTATCCCTGGGAAAGGCTCGACTTTCTTCTTCGAACTTACCTTCAAAAAACAAGGTGTAGAGGAAGATACAACTGTCGTTGAATCCAGCCAATCCAATAAAAAAGAATCAATTTTTGAGCAAGATCCTGAAACTACCCATAAAATCTTAATTGTAGAAGACCACAAAATGAATCAAGTGGTTGCTCAAAAAACATTGGAAGAAAAATGGTCAAATGCTTATATCAAAATAGCAGACAATGGTAAAAAAGCCATTGAAATATTGCGTAAAGAGGATTTTGATATTGTGTTGATGGATATCCAAATGCCCGTAATGGACGGACTTGAAGCCACAGGTATTATTCGAACGCAACTGGAAGGCAAAAATCAGAATATTCCAATTTTAGCGATGACCGCACATGTGTTACTCAATGATGATGAATCTTATTATCGTGATAAAGGAATCAATGATTATGTCTTAAAGCCTTTTGAACCAGAAGAACTTTTTCAGAAAATTGACCATTATATCGGCCAACGTTCGGTAAGTACCTAGCTTCTCCTTCATAAATTATATATTTTTGTGTATGATTTGATGAGGATGCTTAGTGGGTTATTGGACGAAAATAAGTTTACTTACATAAGCTAAGACAGCCTCTATCCCAAATAACAAACACTTTAATAACACAAAAGAAAGTACCATGAGTAGGTACCACCACATCAATTTAAATTATCTGGAAAATATGTCGCATGGCGATGATTCCATGAAAAAAACATTGTTGGAAATGCTCCTGACTGAGTTGGAAAGCGAGATTCCCAAAATGAAATCGCTGATTGAAGAAGCAGACTGGAAAACGCTTCGTGAAACCAGCCACCGCATGAAGACAACTCTGCCTTACGTAGGCAATCAGCAAATGCTCAATGCAAACCTTGAAATAGAAAATAGAGCAAAACAACTCAGACAACTAGAGCAGGTACCACAGTTTCAAAACCAATTGGAGTCCCTTTACCCAAAAGTTTTGGAAGAACTTCGTGCAGAATATGCGAAACTTGGCTAACTTAATCTTTATTTATATATTTAATTATTCTATATTTAGACGTTATTTATTTTATCGGTAGCGATGCTCCTTTCGGAAATAGGTTCACCTTTAACATTCGCTCCGTACAACAACTAATGAATACCGTCCATGAAGATATTGATTTGTGAGGATGCCGAGATTTTGTTGAGTGCAATTGAGCTACGACTCAGAAAACGAGGGTTTGAGTTAAAACTAGCCCCAAATGCATTGGTGGCTAAAGATATTATTGAGCAAAACCCACCTGATTTAGTGGTCGCTGACCTCGATATGCCGGGTATGGATGGCATAGCGTTTGTCAAACATATTCGCGATCACCTTCAAATGTCTCTGCCTATTTTGGTAATGGGCGAATTGGAACGTGAACAAGATTTATTAGAGGCACTTCGTGCCGGTGCAGATGATTTTTTGACCAAACCATTCAAACCCACTGAGTTGGTCATCCGAATTCAACGTATATTTGGCCAACAATCTGAATCCTAACACTCCCCTTTGGATAAGTAATGCCACAGACATAACTTAGCTCGATGCCCGCTAATGTCTGTCGATATTACAGTTCTGGTACATAAAAGTTGTAAAGCTAATTATAATGCTGTTTTTTTGTTCTGGTAGCAGGCCTTTAATCAGCCTCTGCCACAACGGTTACCAAAATCCAAAGCAATAAAGATGAAAGGAATTATTCTTGCAGGTGGTCTCGGAACTCGCCTCTATCCGCTTACACTAGCTGTCAGTAAACAGCTAATGCCAGTCTACGACAAACCAATGATCTACTATCCGCTTTCTACCTTAATGAGTGCAGGTATTAAAGATATTCTGATCATTTCCACGCCCCATGATTTGCCAAATTTTCAAAAGTTGTTGAAAGACGGAAGTGAAATTGGCTGCAATTTTTCTTACGTAGCTCAACACGATCCTAATGGTCTGGCGCAAGCATTTGTTCTCGGCGAATCATTCATTGGCAACGATCCGGCTGCCTTGATCCTCGGTGATAATATTTTTTATGGTGCCGGCCTTGAACAACTCCTTCAAGATAGCTACGCTCCAAACGGCGGCGTTGTCTTCGCTTATCAGGTAGCCGACCCAGAACGATATGGTGTCGTCGAGTTTGACAAAGATTTCAATGCGCTTTCTATAGAGGAAAAGCCTAAAAAGCCAAAGTCCAACTATGCTGTTCCAGGATTGTATTTCTATGACAACCAAGTCATTGATATTGCTAAAAACCTGAAACCAAGTGCTCGTGGCGAATACGAAATCACGGATGTCAACAAACACTACCTTGAAGCCGGCCAGCTTAAAGTGGGTGTTTTGCAAAGGGGAGTAGCATGGCTCGATACGGGTACACACAACTCATTGATGCAAGCTGGTCAATTCATTCAAGTTATCGAAGAGCGCCAAGGCCTAAAAATTGGTTGTATAGAGGAAGTAGCCTATCAAATGAATTTCATTGATGCTGCACAATTAGAAAAATTGGGGCATAAATATATCAAAAGTGGCTACGGCGAATACTTGCTGAATCTGCTGAAATAAACTATGAAAAAACTCACCCGCTTTTTATTAGTAGCCGGATTATTGACACTAGTGGTCGTAATCGGCCTGCTCGGCATTAATTATACGACTTATTCATCCAAACAAATTCCCGTTCAAGCTGTCTTGGAATTTTCAGTCCCCGATAGCGTAACGAATGTGTTGAGCAAGGCCATCCAAATACCTACTGTAGGTACCGATTCATCTGCCTTTCGGCAAATGCAACACTTACTGACAACTGACTTCCCGCTCGTTGATTCGTTTTTGCAAAAGCAAACGATTAATGACCTGAGCTTGATTTATCAGTGGCCTGGTAAACGGCCTGATTTGCCTCCTATCCTTCTGCTTGCACATCAGGATGTCGTTCCGGCAGAACCTGCAAGCCTCGACCAATGGAGCTATCCTCCTTTTTCCGGTACAATTGCAGAAAACTATATCTGGGGACGAGGTACGCTTGATGACAAATCACCTCTTATTGCGATCCTCACTTCCGTGGAAATGTTACTCCGCGAGGGCTACAGCCCTGAGCGGACTATTTATCTGGCCTTTGGCCACGATGAAGAAGTTGGCGGATCCGGCGCACGCGCCATAGCCAACTATTTTCAACAACAAAGTATCCAATTTGAATATATCCTGGATGAAGGCCATCTCATTTTGAATGACGGTCTCGACGGGCTAGATGCCCCCATGGCAGTTATTGGCGTAACCGAAAAAGGCTATGTAACCCTCAACCTGACCGCCCGACTCAAAGACGGCGGACACAGTATGATGCCTCCCAAGGAAACGGCAGTTGGCATTCTTAGCAAAGCCATCAATAAATTACAAGAAAATCCATTTCCCGCAAGGATGAATCCTCCCCTACAAGGCCTGCTAAGATATACCGGACCTGAAATGAATTTTTTCAACCAAATCATTTTCTCCAATCTTTGGCTTACCGAGGGATTGATTTTGCGACAGCTGAGCCAAAGCCCAGCCACAAATGCGGTTATCCGAACCACTACAGCACCAACCATGATTAGAGCTGGTATTCGCGATAATGTATTGCCGACACAAGCAACCGCCAAGGTCAACTTCCGGATACTGCCGGGAGATGATATCGAAAGCGTACAAGCCTATGTTAGAAAGGTAATCAACGATGAGCGTATCATCGTACAAGTGTCCGATTTGGCGCAAGCCCAAAACCCAGCACCTGTATCCGGAACAGATTCTTTTGGATTTGAGGTATTACAAACGACTATTCAACAGGTGTTTCCGGATGTCGTTGTCGCTCCGGGCTTGGTGATTAGCTATACCGATAGCCGTCACTTTGTAGCATTAAGCAAGCACATCTACCGATTTGCTCCCCTGCAGATTTACAAAGAAGAACTAAAGGGATTTCATGGCATTGACGAACGGCTTCGTGTAACAAATTATCTGCAAATGATTCATTTTTATCATCGTCTTATTCAAAATAGCTGTAAATAGAAAAGGCCGCTCCCGGATAGAAGCGACCTTTCATCACATTTTGTCATTGTATTTTTAGTCAAGCGTCTGCTTGATTTCGATAATCTCGTATGCTTCAACTATATCACCAACTTTGATGTCGTTGAAGTTTTTAATCGAAATACCACATTCCATACCCGACTTCACTTCTCTAACAT
>JALEHC010000186.1 GCA_022763215.1 Saprospiraceae bacterium | reverse complement strand
TGTTCCTAACTCGAACTCGCTTTTAGGACAATTTTTTTGATGCGTTTAATCTGCCTATTATTTGCTCGACCTTCCATTTTTGACTTAGCGATTTGTCCAATTATTTCCTTTCAATTTTAATGATTGATAAATTTTCTTTTTAAAGTTTTAAAAGAAAGAAAATTACATCTGAGTAAAATACTCTAAAAAATAAGTAACCATGAACGCATCAAAAATTACTTCTTCAAAATGACGGAAACGGCGTTTCCGCCAAAACCCATGGCATTAACCATAATGGATTCGAGTGGGCATTCTACACTATGATCTAAAAAAGGTGTCCCTATAAAATATTGATTTTCAAGCATCAAAAGTGCTAATTCTATATTCAATGCTCCAGAAGCTCCCAGCGTATGGCCAATTTTCCACTTATTTGAGGTCATCAGAGGCATATTTTTGTACCATAGTTGTTGCAAAGCACGAATTTCTGCCTGATCGCCTTTAACCGTACCTGGTGCATGGCAGACAACAGCGTCTACTTTTTCCAGGCCTGCTTCATCTAGTGCCATTTTCATGGAAATAGCAAAGCCCTCTCCTTCTTTCGAAATAGCCGTGGCATGTCTGGACTGTTCTCTGGCATAACCAAGACCAGCAATCCAAGCCAAGGGTGCCTTTGGATTTTGCTCCAGCAAAAAACAAGCAGCCCCTTCTCCCAACACCATCGAATTGGCAGACTTCGTCATATCGAGACTTCTACAAGGAAACTCATCCACTTCTGTACTTGCGTAAATGCGAAGTGCTTTCATTTGCGCAAGCGTAAAATCGGTAAGCGGTGCCTCGCTTCCCCCAATCAGAAAGTGGTCTGCCCGGCCAGACTCTAGCCAAGCAACACCATTAACCAAAGCGTGTAAGGCCGTACTACAAGTAATGGAATGCTCAAACGCAAGGCCCGAAGTACCGATGTAATGGGCGGTCCAAGAAGCCAAATTACCTAAAGTAGTAGAGGGGGAAGCCATCGGCTTAAGCGGCTCTACTTCCCTAAATTTTGCATAGTAATGCTCAAATAAACCAGTAGCGCCTCTGGATGAGCCGATGTTCAGACCAAGTTTGTTGCGAGCGTCTGTGTCTAATTTGGCGACAGCCAAATCAGCAGCCATCATAGCATAATAGACTGCATCATCAAGTGATTGATAAGGCTTTTGCTGACGGAGTTCCTTTACCTTTGCGCTTACTTTTTCAGGTATCTGGCCCACCCATTCTCCATTTTTCTGCTTTTGCAGACAAGAGGCCGGCTCTAGGTAAGCCTGCCAGATATCTTCTTTTGCAATTCCACAGGCCGAAATACTTCCATAACCTGTAATTCCTATTTTAGGTTTGCGATGTTTCATGTTGGTTAACAAGTGTGTCTAAGGCCAAAGTAATGGCGTCGTAAATTGTTCTTAATTCATTGGCGGTAATGCAGTAAGGCGGAAGAATGTAGACTACATTTCCAAGTGGGCGAAGCAATAATCCTTTTTCGAGGAAGAAATTATACAATCGATCTCTAAGATTATTAAAATAGTTGGTCTGCCCATCTGTCTTGAATTCGATGGCCAGAATAGTGCCCGTTTGGCGGATATCTACAATAGAAGGATGATCTTTAATCTCCTGGAAGTATTCTTGATGAGATTCCTGAATCATTTTCAACTGATTCTGGCAGGTCTCTGCTTGTATGAGTTCCATACTGGCCAAAGCTGCTGCACACCCCAATGGATTGGCCGTATAAGAATGACCATGAAAGAATGCCTTTTTCTTGTCATCACTCCAAAAGGCATCAAAGATTTCAGCACTACAAGAAGTGACCGCCAATGGCAAATTTCCGCCCGTTATGCCCTTAGACATCGCTATAATATCTGGCTGATTGTTCAGGTAATGGCATGCGAAAAACTTTCCGGTACGATAAAACCCAGTCATCACTTCATCGGCAATACAAAGTGTACCATAGCGATGGCACAATTCGATGAGTTTATCCAAATCGTCGGGACTATACATGAGCATCCCCCCAGCACCCATAACAAGCGGCTCGAAGATAAAAGCAGCAACTTCACCCGTTTGAAGTAAGGCTTCGAGTTGTTCAAAAGTATCTGGAATACGATCACCAATTGGCGCTGGCACGCGATCTACTCGAAACAAATGATCTGCAAAAGCCGTATTAAAATCATGGTCTCCACTTGCTGACATCGCACCGAATGTTTCCCCATGAAAAGCTTCTGTGAAAGCAATGATTCGCTTGCGTTTTTCGCCTTTGTTGTAAAAATATTGCAAAGCCATCTTGATTCCGATTTCCACGGCAGTGGAGCCATTATCGGAGTAGAAAATCCGGGCCTGATTGTCAGGTAATACTTCGATTAGTTTTTCTGCTAATTCAACTGCTGGCGGATGCGTAAAACCAGCAAAAATGACATGCTCCAATTCCAAGAACTGCTCGTATACGCGTTGTGCAATATACGGGTGTGCATGGCCATGAATATTGACCCACCAAGAGGCAATAGCATCAATATATTTGTTGCCATGCTCATCAGTCAGCCAAGCACCTTCGGCTTTGACAATAGGGAGCGGCGGAGCCGCGGTTTTCATTTGTGTATAAGGATGCCAGATATATTTTTGATCTTTTTCGAGTAGTGTCATTTCTTTTATTTTTCGCTCAACTTTTGGATAATTTCTTCTTTCTTAACAAGTGCAGCCTGACTTATTGTAGCCTGATTAATGGCTTCTAATTCAGGAAGATGAAACAATACTTTCAGACCACTCATTTTGAGAATAATCTCTTCGGTAGACGGGGTTGGCGGGCCATTAAATACGATACCTGCAATAGGAATATTTCGGTGTTTCAAAGCTTCAATGCTCAATAAAGTGTGGTTAATACTCCCCAAATAATTGCGCGAAACCAATACAACCGGAATATTCAGATGTGCCATCAAATCCAACATAGTATCTTGGTCGTTCAACGGCACCAACAAACCACCAGCACCTTCTACGATGAGTGATTTTTCCGTTTCCGGCAATTCAAAATCATTTAAATTGATGGTCACCTTATCTATTTCTGCGGCATAATGTGGAGAAGCCGGCGTGTGGAGTCGAAAACGTTCCGGAAAAACTTGCAACTGGCTATGCTGCGCCCATTCTGCCACTTTCATCGAGTCGGTATGGTATAAATCACCAGACTGTACCGGTTTCCAATAATCGGCTTTCAGTGCCCGGGTCAATATAGCAGAAATAACCGTTTTTCCTATTTCGGTACTAATTCCTGTCACAAATAATCGCTGATTCATTTCTCTCCTAACTTTTTATTGATGGCTTTCGCCAAATCCAACAATTGCGACTCTGTATTAAATGCATGAATGCAAATTCGTATGCGTTCCTTGCCCTTGGGTACCGTTGGCGACAGTATAGCTCTAAGGTCAAAACCTTGCTCTTGTAGGCTCCTGGCTAGTGCTCTCGCTTGCTCATTGCCTGGGCACAACAACGACTGAATTGCAGAATCGCTTTCAATAAACTGATCTTTCCAAACCGGATCGATTGCTCCTTTGAATAAGCAAATATTACTTCTTAATTGTTCAAGCAGTCCACGATTTTCCAACATTTCGTATGCCAATTCAATCGCCTTCATACTGTGGGGCGGCATAGCTGTGGTGTAGATAAAAGAACGGGCATAATTCACCAAATAATCCGCTAACAGCTTATTTCCCAATACGATAGCACCATGGCTACCAATTGCTTTTCCAAAAGTTACAATGCGAGCCCACACCTTTTCTTCCAGTCCGAGCGAAGCGACCAAGCCTTCGCCTTTGTCACCTATCACGCCGGTGGCGTGCGCCTCATCAACGATCAGAACAGCCTTGTAATCCTCCAATAAAGCGATGATGGCGCTCAGGGGCGCAAAATCGCCATCCATAGAATACACACTTTCGATAACGACAAAAATTTGTCCGGTAGCCCGATTGAGTTTTTCCTTTAAATGATTTACATCATTATGCCGAAAGGCAAAAGACCGAGCCTTGGAAAGTTGAATTCCTTCGCGAATGGAAGCATGAGAAAGTTGATCATAAATGATAGTATCATTGCGTTGGGGCACGGTAGCCAAAAGGCCAAGATTGGCCGTGTAGCCAGAATTAAAGAGTAAGGCGGCTTCTGCCGAATGATAGGCCGCCAACTTTTGCTCAAGTTCTTGAGCCTGCAAACTATGTCCACTGATTAGTCTGGAACCCGTTGAACCAATTGGGTACGCCATAAAATGCTGAAGCAAATCAGCCCGAAGCTTGGTATTTGCCGAAAGGCCGAGATAGTCATTAGAGCAAAAATCAATCAGACCAGAAGGGATGGTAAGTTGTCGGTAAGCATGCTCCTCTTTTCTGGCCTCTAGCCGTTTTTTCAGTCGCGCATCTAATTCCTTCATGCCGCAAAAATATAGATGCAAGGCATCTTTTTTGCAATTTCTACCTAAAATATTCGATTTTGTCTTTCTACATTTTAGAAAATGATATCAGCAAACACTCGAACAAATTAAGCTGCTCAGACTTTTATTATCTTGAATCAGTCAAAATATAGTGCTCTTTATGAAATTTGGAAAACTCCAAGATATAAGTCAGGTAGATTTTAGTTTACCTTCTACTCCTGAAGCAACGCAGTTTGTGCTGCAACAACAAGACTCAGATACACCAAAGCAATTTTTTATTGGTTGTACAGGCTGGAGTATGAAAGAATGGGTGGGCAAAGTATACCCTAAAAACACAAAAACAAAAGATTTCCTACAAGCGTATGGTAAGCAATTTAATACCATCGAACTCAATACCACCCACTATCGAATCCCCAATACATCAACCATTGAAAAATGGTATCAGGAAACACCAGCAGACTTTCAGTTTTGCCCCAAAATCCCGCAGGTCATCAGTCACAGCAGAGACTTGGGCTTTACGGGTGGACAACTACCTGCCTTCTGCGAAGCCATTAGTGGTCTTAAAGAAAAACTGGGATGTTGTTTTATTCAACTTCCCCCCTATTTTAACACCGATCGAATAAAAATAATCGAAAATTTTCTGACTCGTTGGCCCAAAACCATGCTAATTGCTTTTGAAATCAGACATGAAAGTTGGTTTCAAGATCCCAAAGCCCTGCTGGATCTTCATAGCTTATTGGTTGAAAACAATGCAGCTTTTGTCATCACGGATGTTGCTGGTCGCAGAGACGTATTGCACCAGATGGTAAGCAATGCCCTGACAATGGTGCGTTTTGTTGGAAATGGGTTGCATTCAACTGATTACAGCCGAATTGATGCATGGATCGATTTGTTGAAAGAATGGCTGGAGGCTGGTTTGCAAAAAGTGTACTTCTTTCCGCACGAACCTGATAACATTCTGGCTCCGGAATTGTCAGAATATGTACT
>JALEHC010000185.1 GCA_022763215.1 Saprospiraceae bacterium | reverse complement strand
CAGGCTAGTTTAAAAATCATCATCAGCGAGCTCGTTTCATTTGTTGAACAGAAAAGAATTTGGCTTCAATCCCTTGATCAAACACCAATTTCTGATACTCAATAATCGTTTTATGACCTTCTTCGTCTGCGGGAATAACTTCCAATCGGGCTGGTAGCGTTCGGCCACCCATTTCCTTCACATTCTTTCCCAGCATAGTATTAACCAAGTAACCATCTTCATCATAAAACTCTGCCTTGAGTTGCATGAATTCATCTTTGCTGATCCAGCTTAGAATTTTCCCCCAAACGACCGGTGCATCTTCCTTTGGCGTTAGCTCAATTTTGTAACAGTCGTATTCTTCGACCTTTTCAGTTCCTATCAGTTGGTGGGTATAATCTTCGAGTATGGAAGACTCTTTCACCAGATCATCATTTTTAAAATCAGAGCCCATCCAGGACTGCATCATCATACTTGGTGGCATCTTGATGACCCGATCTATGGTAGGTTGCCAATTCCAGATTTCTTTTTTCCTTTTCAGGAAAGCCATGCCCTTATCGCGAGCAGGATTGGTAATAAGGATCAGAGAATAATCCGTGTCTTTTGTCCAGCTTTTCATACCAACTTCTCGTGTCCAAGTAGGGCGTACGATTGTCATGGTCATTTCACTAAAACTGGAAGAACCACGGGTTTTCTCTTCGGCTTTGCGAATGATATCCCGTGCTTCCAGCTCAGATTGGGCGTAGGCTGTCGGCGACAGCCACGCCATGCATAACAGCAGGATAAATAGATGTAAGTAGTTAGACGGAATTTCACTTATCCATAATTTTGACCCGTCACTTAGATTGTTTGTTTGCATTTTTATTTTCTTTATTTGGTTGATCGGATTTAAAGATTGTATCGTTTGAATATAAACTGCTTCATTTCTTCAAGCGGATATTCCATATCTAGTTGGGTCATCGAAACGTAGTGTAGCACCATCCCATCCAGTAGAGCACCATAGATATAAGCTTCTTGTTTAGGATTATCGAAGCCCATTTCTTTGAATAGGGCGATGCTTAGCGCAAATGCATTTTCCGTTTTGGTGCGCAGCGCCTCTTTGAGGCTGGTCAGTACGTCTGTTTGTAGCCCGAGGCTTGTCAGCAAACGCCAGTGCTTGACATCCTTCAAAACCGTTTCAATGGCGGTTTCGGTTACCCATCTGAGTTTTTGGGTGGCAGTTCCTTCCATGGACTGAAGGACTGCTTCTATATCATCAAATTGGCTAACTGCCTCCATGACAATATCTCGAAGCAATGCTTCTTTACTTTCAAAGTAATTATAAATCAATCCTTTAGAAATATCGGCTGCCTTAGCAATCTGGCTGATAGAAGTATGATGATAGCCTCGCTGGGCAAACAATTCCAGTGCAACTTCCATGATTTTTGCTCGGCTTTTCTGCCGCATTTCATCAAATTGTTCTTTCGATTTCGGAGACATCTATTTCTTTATTGACCAACCGTTCATTCAAAGATTCAAAAAAAGAATCCAGATAGTCAATTTTCGCCTACTGATTTTTGTCAACCTTCGATAGAAAGCACTTCAGAAAAGACCAATACGAGGAGAGATCAAGACGTAGTTAAAAAAAATGGGGTAGTCTCAAAGGAGGAGGTTTTATGAGGAAGTCATATACAAACTTTTCACCTTATTTTCCAATAATAAAATTTAATACCTTTAAGGGTAGCGTATTGATTTACAAATCAACCAAATTATCATGAGAATTTCATTTGCAATAGGTGTACTATTTTTCGTCTCTCTGACAAGTTGTTCGTCTGTCAAAAGAAACATTAATAATAATACGATAGCAAATATTTGTGATTGTACTAATTCAAAAGGACAAAACTTTAACGAAAAACTAATTAGCACAAAGAAAGATTTAAATCTTTCAAGTAAAGAGTTCGAAAAACATCTATATACTCAATTTATCACCCCTGATAGTTGGATCATAAAAGATTTTTTAAAGGACGAAGTTTTTCTTGAGAACTTTAAAAAACATTCTGCAACTTTTCAGAAAATAGAAAAAGATGAATGGGAAAAAATGAAAGAAGAAAATCCTGCTTGCTTCTCTTTCTTAAGTTTAAGTCCTATGCTTGTAGGTCAGAGCGAAGATTAGACTTTAAATAAGACTCCCCTGAAAACACGAAGAAAATCGTCACTCCAAATTCAATTTGAGTGACGATTTTCTATTAAGTAACGGTTAAATATCTTAGCCTATATTTTTTTGTCAAAGAAGAACATGCCTGAGCCAATTTTATTATCGCCACTTCGCCAGTTAGGCTGCCAGTAGTGATACTTTCTACGCTTATCTTCTTCATCTCGGTCCTGTACCAATACATTGATGCGAACAGTTTCCAAGCTTCCGCCTTGTACCTCTTTCAGATAATCAAGCGAAATCGCTGCTTCCAACACATACCCGCCATCAACTGCTTTGGATTCCCAAACCGTGCCAGTTGGCTTCCGCTCGCCATAAAATACAGTCGCAGGCATCGTTTCGGTTGCCGGGCTGATCGTTTCAAAAACAGATTCTTCAAACCATCCGCTCCCACGATTCATGGCACTTTCCATGAGTGGAAAGGCATTGGCGACAAAGCCAATATAATCGAGCTGCCAGGTTACGATAGAAGTATCCACCTGCACATCATCATCGGTTACTTTGATCGCTACGTACAAGTTTTTCTCATCATAACCCAAATTGAAAGCCGCAGAAAGGTCTTCATTATCATCTGATTCGATTTTGTACGGAAAAGACTTCCATTCACTAACATCACCATCAATCGTTACTTTGTGAGTAAGCTTTTTCAGACTATACTTTTGTACGGGTGCTACTTTTGCCTCAAACGGAATATTCACATCTGGCACATTTTCCCCTTCAAACTCGACATTCATTTTCAGATCCACACCTTCATAGTCGTTGACCGCTTTATCTTTCCGAGGCGCTACTTCTACCTCTACAATTTTCACGTCATTTGGCTGAACCGTAAAGTCTGCTTCTGGCAAATCCGACTTGGTATCCCAGCTAAATCGATCTTGCATACGCACATTCATCGGAAAGTCTTTATCATTCGTGAAGCGTACTTTTACTTTGCTTTTCGCAAATGTATCTTCTACAAACAGCGGCTCTACTTTAATCGGATTACTATCCCAAACGGTATTCAAAAATTCACGCGATTGCTCAGTAGAAACATCTTCTCCATAAATTCCACTCAATTCAAGGTTCGCCAGTACCGGGCCTTCTTCCGTCATCGTCACCCAAACCAGATGATCAAATTCACCCAGTTTAGCACCTCGTAGACTACTTCCACCACCGGTCGTTGCCAAAATAAAATACTTTCCATTATTGCGTTCATAACGGGCATAGCGATGCTCATGCCCAACAAATACCGTGTGCTTGCGGTCTTGCAAAAGTTTTTCAACATCAGCCCAACGCTTAGTATCTTCTTGCTTCCAAAGTGGCTGGTGCATAAAAATCAATGTCCAGCGTACGTCTTCGTTATCAGCTAAGGTTTTTTCGATATACTTATATTGGTCATCAGAGATCGTACCGCGGCCTGCACCTCTTTTCTGATCTTCAGAGTTGAGACACATAAACAGCACATCCTTATATTTGAAGTGATAATGCGTTTTACCAAACTGTTTCTTCCACAGGTCTTCCATCACCTGATTGGTAATATCATGATTGCCTGGAACATAGAAAAACGGCATAGTCAGCTGAGCAACGAAGCTGTTAAACTCTTTCCACTCGCGTTTTAGTTGGTCCATATCTTCAGTATAGCCCTGAATAAGGTCACCAACACTCATCACAAATTCTGGTTGTAGCATGTTCAGGCGTTTTACGCCTTCCATAAAAATACCTGCACGTGGGCTGCCGGTGCGGTCTGTTACAATAGCAAACTGGAACTTGTCCGCCTTATTGTTCAAATCTAGGCTAGTCCATGGTTTTGGGCCATCAGGAATTTCAATTTCCAGTTTGGCATTCATCGGGGGATCACTTTGCGCGCTTACGCTAAATGCAAAAAGCAGCAGCAAACAAGGGAGAAGTTGTTTCATTTTTTTGAAACAATATTAACTAGGAGAAGCTAGTTTTCGATCTGGAAAGGGTTTAAGTTTTTGTAAATACTTTCAAACTATACATTTTTT
>JALEHC010000184.1 GCA_022763215.1 Saprospiraceae bacterium | reverse complement strand
TTTGGTATCTATCCCAAAGGTGACAACAATCCCAAAAACCACCAAAATGGCAACTAAGGAAGCAGGAACGACTTTCGTCAACTTGGGTAAACCCCAGATAATGAGCATAGTAAGCAGTACCAAACCCAGCAGCGTATACAATGTTGGGCCTGTCAGCCATGCACCGGAGGCATCTTTAAACTGATCGAGCTGCGACATAAATATGATGATGGCCAATCCATTCACAAAGCCAAAAATAACCGGGTGCGGCACAAGGCGCATCAACTTTCCTAAACGGAATAATCCCGCCAAGATTTGTAAAATACCAGCTAAAACGACCGTTGCAAAAACATATTCCGGGCCGTGAGATGCTGCCAAGGTAACAATTACAACAGCTACAGCTCCGGTCGCGCCGGAAATCATGCCAGGACGCCCACCCAACAAAGACGTTACAAGCCCCATGACAAAGGCTGCATAAAGTCCGGTCAATGGAGATAGACCTGCAATCATTGCAAATGCAACCGCCTCAGGCACAAGTGCCAGAGCAACCGTTAAACCAGATAAGACCTCGGTTTTATAATCTACTTTTTGTCTAAAATCGAATAAATTAAAATACTTCTTCATAAGAATTCCGTTGTTAATGGCTACCCATTTAACTTATTTGTTGTCTACTAAAATTTGTGGTTAGGCTTACACAGAAAATTCAGATTATCTCAACCAAGTACATGCAGCAATTCAGGAGGAAGGAATAAATGGTGTTAATAGGAAACGGTTTTCTATGATTGCCCATCCTCCTTTCGAGGGGGCGAAAGTAAGAATAATTCTCAACTAAAAAAATAATGCGAATGGCTACTCTACAAGCAACTAAGCTAGCTTCACCACATAAAAAACCCTGCTTACAAAGTTTCATTTATCAATGTTCTGGCTTTTAAATATTTTACAGTAGTATTCGAATTCAAGTGTCCTGAAAACAAAATTTTTATGGAATCCAAAAGTATTTTATTCATTGCTGTTTCTTCCCTACTTTTCCTTTTTGTCTCGCCTCTTCATGGACAAATAGATACCAATCGAGAAATATGGTTTACAGACCTGACAAAAGCTTTTGAAAACCCACTTAGGGTTTATAATCTTGACCTATCCAATAATAAGCTCGATTCAATTCCCGCCTATTTGAGCCGATTTAAAAATCTGGAAGCACTAAAACTTTCTGACAATAATATCGGGGCTATCAATGATCAACTCAAACAATTGAAAAAGCTCAAATTTCTTGAATTAAGCGGTAATCGTATCAGAACGATTAATTTCGCGCAATTGGCTCCGCTCAAATATTCACTTGAAGAATTGTGGCTTAGAGATAATGAAATCCGGTCTTTGGATGCTTCTATTGAATATTTGTCTAGCCTGACCAGACTAGACCTTGGTCAAAACAAAATCACTACTATTGATTCCAATATCACACTGAAATACTTGGAAGTGCTTACGCTTGACAATAACTATATTTCCGAATTTCCTGCCATGATTCAGAATGCTCCAAAATTAAAAATATTGAATCTTAACTCGAATAATCTAACAGCTTTCCATTTTACTACCTCGCAAAGAAACCTGAGAGAACTCAACATTGGTAACAACCCCATTGAAAAATTACAAGTCGATGCGACTAAATACAAATTAGAAGTCTTGATAATGGATTGGATTGATTTACAGCAACAAGACTTAAGTTTTCTGCCAAGTTCTCTTAGAATTTTGTCTATCGAACATTGTAATCTCGATGCCATCCCAGAAGAAATTTTCCAATTGAGGTATTTGGAAGAATTGTCTCTCATTCAAAATGAACTCACTAAATTGCCAGCAGAATTACTAGAATTAAGAAGGCTTGACAAAATTTGGATTGGAGGAAACCCAATTATATCCGACTCATTAAAGCAGTTTACTGATCAAAAAAGGAAGGTCGAAGTGCTTTGGTAAACTTTTGCAATTACTTATAATTCCACTTTTTTCTTATGGAAGTATTGATTCACTACTTCTTACACCTCGGATTCCCATTGTTCATCGCGCTGGTCTTTTTCCGAAAGGAATGGAAAAAGGCCTATCTCCTACTCCTGGCAACTATGGCTGTCGATTTGGATCACTTGCTCGCGCAACCAATATTTGAGCCCAATAGATGTAGCATCAATTTTCACCCTTTACATACCTACTATGCAATCTTAGTCTACGCCATACTCCTATTTTTCCCGAAAAACATTCGGATAATCGCTATTGGGCTGTTATTTCACATGCTTACAGATTTTATTGACTGCCTTTTCATGTATGCACAGTGTGCTGACTGCTTCGCCCACGCTCCTGCTGCCGACCTCCTGAAAATAGTTGCTTCCTGGCTTGGAATACCTGAACATTAATCAGTTTTTTGCTAACTACACTCTACCTTTAGGTAAATAGATAGACAAGCTAATGACTCTAATCAAAAATAGCTTCCTACAAAACATTCCCAGCTTCTTGCTTTTGGCAGCAGCCTTAGACTTGCTCGTACCTTTTGTACTCGCTATCGGCTATCCCGGCTACAGCCATTTGCATACTCCCATCAGTGCGCTCAGCACTGCCCAAAGCCCTGTGCAAAAATGGGC
>JALEHC010000183.1 GCA_022763215.1 Saprospiraceae bacterium | reverse complement strand
CAATGATCGAGTACAATCATCAGCATATACATGAGCTTCGCTTGTCGGATTTCCCGAAAGGGGAAATTACAAAGACATGGCTACACATTATTAACAACGGAATCGGTGATGCTGTGCGCATCCCGCTTTTCATTGCTAAAGGGGTCGAAGATGGGCCTGTGCTTGGTATTACCGCAGCATTGCATGGTAATGAACTGAATGGAATCCCAGTGATTCAACGTTTTTTCCGCGAACTTGACCCTGCTTCCTTGCGTGGCACAATTATCGGCGTTTTGGTATCGAATGTACCGGGCTTGTTATTGGAGCAACGCAAATTCAACGATGGTGTTGACCTTAACCGAATTGCTCCGGGTGCGCCCAATGGCAATCAAAGCCAAGTGTACATCAATCGGCTTATTCAGCGGATCGTACGTCACTTTGAGTATCACCTCGATTTGCACACCGCCAGCTTTGGTCGGATCAATTCTTTTTATATCCGTGCGGATATGTCTGATCCTTATTCTTCTCGCATGGCTCGCCTCCAAAATCCAGATATCATCCTGCACAATCCACCCAATGATCACACCTTGCGTGGCAATGCGGCCGCTTTGGGTATTAAAGCCATTACGGTTGAGTTGAAAGACCCACATATTTTTCAAAGAGACGTAATTGCGGAGGGTATCATTGGTATCAAAAATGTTTTGTATGATCTTAAAATGCTGGAAGGCACAGCGGTATGTCCGATTGATGAAACCATTCTCTGCAATAAATCTTACTGGATATACACGGATGAAGGTGGGATACTAACGGTCAAACCTAAAATTGCAGAGGAAGTCAAAAAAGGCGATTTGATTGCACAAACGACTACCATTTTTGGCGATGTTGTCAAAAAGTATTACGCACCAGAAGACGGAATCATCATTGGTAAAAGTGTCAATCCGATTAACCAAACGGGGAGTCGTATTATACACTTAGGAATCGAATATAAACGAATTCCCTGTGTGTTGGAAGACTAATTACTGAAGAGGCAACACTTTAGGCGGACAGTCTTCTTGCTTTGCCGCTTCCTTAAAAAGTTGTGCGCTTTCGTGTATTGTTTGCCGCAAAGGCCGATATTCAAAGTCAAATTGTTCTACCGATTTATCGGCTTTGTATTCGTATTGTTTGCCTGAAATCCGGGCTGTTTCGCGCGTAATAAGCGGGCTTCCGCCAAATAAGCGGCTCCGAACCCATTCAAAGCGCCAGACAATTTCTTGAATCAGGCGATTAACTTTAATATACGGTCGTTTTTTGCCCAGTTCATCTGATATGGCAAACATGAAGTCTTTATAAGTAGACGATTCGCTATTCAGAATATACCGCTGACCAGACACTTCGCTTTCCATCAGCCTAATCATAAAATCTGCGACATCGCGTACATCCACAAATCCGGTTTGTCCTTCCGAATAGAACGGAAATTCTTTCCAGCCGAGCTGAAAAAATTTCAGTGGGCCTTCTGCCCAAAAACCTGCCCCAAGAATAACCGATGGATTCACAATGGCCATATTTAGCCCTTCTGCATGGCCGCGCCATACTTCCTGTTCAGACTGATATTTACTGATGCTATATTGCGTATTATTTTTGGAGCGCTGCCACCTTGTTTGTTCTGAAATAATATGCCCGATTTCTGGTCGGCCAACGGCCGCAATTGAGCTTACATGTACCAGTTTTTCTACACCTTCGTACAAAGCGGTATTGACCACATTAGCGGTTCCTTCCACATTAACCTGTCGCATCATTGCGAAATCGCGTGCATCAAAACTAACGACAGCAGCACAATGATATACTTGATCGACACCTTTCATGGCATCTTGCAAAAACACCACATCCAGTACGTCGCCTTCCACCCATTCGATTTTATGTTCAATGGACTTGACGAGATCCATCCGACTTTGTGGCCTTCTGATTGCCCGAATATGTTGATACCCGGCTGCGACCAGACTTCTCAAAAGATAAGACCCCAGAAAGCCGGTGCCTCCAGTAACAAAGATGGTTTTATGTGGTTTTGCCTGCTCCAATATTCAAGTTTTTGTTAAGGTAGATGGATGCTTCCGCCGATTACATTTTTTCGGGCTCCGGTAGCTGTCGCCAGACAGTTGGGTTGTTGCTGCAATCGCAAGGCACCCATCCAGGCCATTAGAATAGCTTCCTTAAAATCGACCATATTTGCTTCGGGGATTACAATTTCAGTTGACCCAGCTTCTTCGATGCATTCCACCAAAAAATCATTCCAGGCACCGCCACCCGTAATCAGCATACGATAACGATCTTTCTGCAATTGTTCTTTGGTAATAATTTGTTGGATAGACGAAGCAATTTGAGTTGCCAGTTGGCGGCATACAGTATGCAATTTATCTTCCAATGAAGCTTTATGCTTGAGCAAAGGTTGTAATTGCTGTTGTTGTACCCATTGATTATCGAGCGACTTGGGGTAAGCTTTCGCAAAATAGTCGAGCTGGTTCATATTTTCCAGCAGGTCTTTTTGCAGTTGGCCCTTTCGGGCAAATTCGCCTCGGTCGTCGTAGGCTTGACCAATGGTTTGCATGAGGCCATTGAGTAGTTGATTAGCTCCGCCAATATCAAAAGCGATTAAATTGTTATCATCAATAGGCGCACTAATATTAGCAATGCCACCTAAATTGAGATAAAAGTCGTAGCCTTTCAGCAAATACAATTCCACAATGGGCGCCACCGGCGCACCTTGCCCGCCCTGAGCAATATCAGCTGCACGCAGCTGATCGATGACCTGACATTTGGCGAAAGCCGCAATATCTGCTCCAGCACCTAGTTGGAAGGTAAATCCCTTTTCAGGATAATGAAAAATCGTATGACCGTGAGAAGCGATGGCATCGCAGGTTTGCGAATGTGAATGAAGAAAAGCCGCAGCTTGCTGCCCCAAATATTTGCCAAAAGCACTGTGCATTTCAAGCAATTGGAGTGAATTGGTCTGAGTGGCTGAAGAAAGTTGATCTTTCCATTCTTCCGAAAATGGCAGACTCTCAGCAGCCAGTACTTGCCATTGGGTAAGCACGCCCTCCTCATCCCAGTCGAAGCGACAGAGTGCGAGGTCGAGGCCATCCAGAGAACTGCCGGACATCATGCCCAGCAGTTGCAAACTTGTAGGATATTTGGTGTGCTGCATGAATCATGCGATTCGCAAGATTGCTATTCTTCTTCTTCGTCGTTTTTGGTCAATTCCATGGTGTATTTAGCTACCGCTTCGATCTTTTCTTCATTGAGCAAAGATTTGAAGGCAGCCATCGTTTTACGACCATTGGTAATCACCTGAATTCTTTCTTCTACAGTTAATTTACTTTCTGTTAGATTAGCAGCGCCACTGGCGCCCATGTCGCCGTACAAACCATGACAAGTAATACAGTATTGCTTATAAATCTTTTTACCATCCGCTTTTGGAGGTGTTGCACTAGCTGTTCTTGCTTTGGAAGTTGGCTTTTTTTCTGTTTCAGTTCCTGCATTTCCGCAGGCAATAATTGCAACGGCAGCAATTAGGAAAAACAATATCTTTTTCATGTATATTTTGTTTAAGAGGCATGTAGCCCGAGGTCTCAAAGATGCTTGCAAAGGTAAAACAAAAAATAGAATCCGATGTTCCAAAGCCGATCCGGACTGACAAATCTTTGACGGTGGCTGATTTAATCGTATTTTGAAGAAAGTATGTATAATTTACCTGAACTTTTCTGTCATTTTTTCGTGCTTAATGCTGTATGGCTTTCGCCAAATCGCAGAAAACAGAAAACCTGTACACCATTGTATCTGTTAATCAGTAAACAAAATATCACACATAAATGAGTAGCCAAAAAAATTCAAACCCCATACAAGGTCGACTAATCACCACCGGGGTGATTGCTTTTATTCTTTTAATTGTTATTATTTCTTTCTCAAATGCTATTTTCCTCACCATTGAATCCGGCAAACGCGGTGTTTTGTTTGAGCGTTTTGGTGGTGGCTTGGATAAGGACAATATTTATCAGCCAGGTTTCCATATCATTGCTCCATGGAATATCATGTATGAGTACGAAGTTCGTGAGAAACAACTGGAAGAAGCAATGGAAGTACTTTCCAGTAATGGTCTGAATATCAATGTAGATGTGACAGTACGTGTCAATCCTAAATATGACAAAATCGGGGATCTGCACGAAAAGTTTGGTCCAGAATTCCTCAATACACTGGTTAGAGCAGAAACACGTTCTTCTGTTCGTAAAATCATTGGTCGGTTTACACCGGAGGAATTATACTCCACACGCCGTGATGAGGTCCAACAATTGATCCAGGATGACTTGCAAAAAACGCTGGAAACTAACTATGTAGAGTTGCGAGCAACTCTGATTCGCGATATTGCATTGCCAGAAAAAGTACAAAAAGCAATCGAGGACAAAATTCAAGCTGAGCAGAAAGCTTTGCAGTACGAATATATCCTTGATCAGGAAAGAAAAGAAGCGGAACGTAAGACGATCGAAGCTCAAGCAAAAGCTGATGCCAACCGCATCCTGAATGCTAGTTTGACAGACAAAATTCTACAGGATAAAGGTATTGAAGCTACGCTTCAACTTGCCAATTCGCCTAACTCGAAAGTTAT
>JALEHC010000182.1 GCA_022763215.1 Saprospiraceae bacterium | reverse complement strand
TCCACCACACTTTTTTCAAAAAAGTAAAGCGATTTTTCAATCGTTATTTTATTTCTTACAAAGAATACCGTCCTTTGACCTTTCAATTGTTCAACATAACCATATAGAATGATATCAACAGAATGGATAGGCTTGGTGGCAGGCTTGCTGACTACCATTTCTTTTATTCCTCAGGTATACCGCACCTGGAAAACCAGATCAGCAGAAGACTTATCCCTGGGCATGTTTTTGCTCTTTACGACAGGTGTAGTGCTTTGGTTAATATATGGCTTCATTATCAATGACCTGCCCATTATACTAGCCAATATCGTAACGCTTAGCCTAGCAGGCACTTTGCTAGTATTTAAACTTGTCTTTTCCTCAAAAAAGAAAACTCTGCCGTGAGCACAGCAGAGTTTTCTTACCTTATTATATGTTAGAACAGATTAAAACTAATCTTCTTTCTTCTCCTCTTCTGAGTCAGATGCATCCTTTTTTTCGTCTTTATCGTCATCATCATCATCTTGGTCATCATCACCAAAGACCCTCTCTTTGACATCTTCTACCGTATCCTCAATTTTATCCTCAAGGTCTTCCACTGCATCTTCGATCTTATCGCTCACTACTTCAGCCACAGCCTTTGCCGTATCTACCACATCTTCCAAGGCTTCTCCCATGGTAGCGCCTATAGCTCCCAACATAGAGTCATCCTTTTTTTCTTCCTCTTCCTCTTTTTGCTCGGCATCTTTGGCTGCTTTCTTACCACCCTTGGTTGATTTGATGGCTTCTGCTGCTTTTTCCAACTTCTCTGCTTCTTCCTCCATTTTGGCAGCACTTTGTTCCACCTGCTGCTTTATTTTTTCCTGAGCCTCTTTTTTGGCTTTTTCAAGCTGCTCTCTACGTTCGCGTTCCGCATCCTTTTCTTTTTGTTTTTCCATGCGGCCTTCCAATTCCGACTTGGTATTCATCATTTCGCCCAACTTTTCTCGCTTTGAGCGAATGCGTTCCTCGATCATTTTAATCTTCGCTTGTCGAATTTGCGCCTCTAACTGACCATCCGAATTGGCGATTTTACGATTCTGAAAATTCAAATCCCCTTCATCGCGACGAATAGAGTTTTCCATTTTTTCAATAGCTGCCAGCAAGCCTTCATAACGTCTTTTCAGACGATCCATAGGCGAACTGCCTTCATCGCGGCTTCCAAATCGCTTTTCTTTGACTTCTTTGAAAGCGGCATCCAAGCGCTGCCACACTTTCGTGCGATGCTCACGAGTTAGCTTACTATCTCTAAACTTACGCTGAATTCCTTTTAGCTCTTCAAATATTGGCTGTAAGCGAAGCCCCTCTTTCACGCGACCTTCCACTTCCTCCAGAATTCCCATGAATTTTTCCAGGTTTTCTTTGGATTTCTGCTCAAAATCGCGATCCATTTTAGCTCGCAAATCTTTTAGCTTAGAAAACAAGGCATTCGTATTATCGCGAAGCGTATTGGCGTGATCTCTAAACAGGTTTTTCTCTTTTACCTGCCCCTGCACTTTATCCCAGAATCCTTTCAAAGATTCCCAAACAGAAGAATCAAACTTCTCTAGCTTATCAATTCTATCTTCCAATTCATTCAATTCTGCTTGATAAGCATCATTCAACTTGGAGGATAATACCACAAAGTGCCACTCCGTTTGTGCACGCTGAACAACATCTCCTCTTTCCACCTTCAAATCATCTGGCAACAAACCCTCCGTTACCGACAATTCTCTTTCTGTCACGGTGTATCCTTCCGGAAATGCTACTTCTTTGTCGTCACGCCACTCGTTCATCAGTGTCTGACTAAATTCCTCTGTTGCTACAGATTCCGGGAAAGTGTATACTTTCACCTTATTATCCTCTGCCAACAATTCAAGTGCAATCAGTACGCGTTCTTCCTGGGCGTTTGCCCCCCAAAGTACAAGCTTGGTCTTCATAAAATAGCTATCAAATTTTCAAAAAATATTTCTACCAGCCTTTTTACTAGGCTGATACGCTCAAAATATTACTATTCAGATCGTAAATACCATCTATCGGGATATCTCCCTGTTTTCAGTAGGCTTCAAAATTAGCTAAAAAATAGGGTTTTCACCATAAGCGGCATTTATTTATTTGGCTAATTACTGGTTACTTTTCCCTATTTCTTCAATATAACATTATAATTTCAACTAATACCTGTCATTTTATATACTTGCAACTTCTTTTGCAACCAAGTTATTGGCTACCAAGTACTCCGCAATCTGAATGGCATTAGTAGCTGCACCTTTGCGAAGGTTATCTGCTACTATCCAAAGATTAAGGCCATTTTCTACAGACTCATCTCTTCTGACCCGCCCCACAAAAACTTCATCTTTGTCTTTTGCAAATAATGGCATCGGATATTTATTGTCCGCAATCTTGTCCAACAAAATAACACCATCTGATTCACTCAATAGTTCTTTAACGGCAGAAAGCTCAAATGATTTTTCAAACTCCGCATTTACTGATTCGGAATGCCCCCCATCAACCGGAACACGAACAGCCGTCGCAGTTACTTTTAATTCAGGGGTAGACAAAATCTTTCTGGTCTCATGAACCAGCTTCATCTCTTCTTTGGTATAATCATTGTCCAAAAATATATCACAATGAGGTAAGCAATTTTCAAATATCGGATAATGATAAGCCATCTCTTCCTGCTTCGGCTCATAGCCCTTTTTCTCTAGTTGATATTGCTTGACAGCCTTCATTCCTGTACCTGTAAATGACTGATAAGTTGAAATCACCAAACGCTTGAGGCCATATAATCGGTGCAATGGTGCCAATGCTACAACCATCTGTATGGTTGAACAATTCGGATTGGCAATAATCCGGTCATTTGGTGTCAACTCAGTGGCATTGATTTCTGGAACAACCAACTTCTTATCCGGATCCATCCTCCAAGCAGAAGAATTATCAATTACGATCGTTCCTGCTTCCGCAAATTTGGGAGCCCACTCCTTCGAAGTACTGCCTCCTGCCGAAAATAACGCAATATCTGGCGCCTTAGCAATCGCATCTTCCATACCAATTACCAGGTGTTGCTCACCTCTAAATTCTATTTCTTTACCAATCGAACGACTGGAAGCTACCGGAATAAATTCAGTAACCGGAAAATTTCGCTCTTCCAATACTTTGCACATAACCGTACCCACTAGGCCGGTTACCCCTACTACTGCAATCTTCATGAATTCATTTTTTTGATCTCTGAAATAAATATGTGTCGAATATTGAAGCTTTTGCTTCTACAGGTTAGGACAGTATTTATTCGGTCTATATCACTGTAAAGCGGTCTTGGAAAGTAAGGTAAATATTACAAATAAACGCCTCTAAAAATCCAAAAACGAATGACTTTACTTTAGTATTTATAAACACTCATTTTATTAACGTGCAAATATACAAGCATTCTTGTTTTATTGCTATTTTTGGTTTTATGAAACCAGTAATTTTATCGCTCCTCGTTATTTTTTTGGCTGCAACTTCATTGCATGCCCAATTTACCGATGATTTTTCAGATGCTAACCTCGACCAAGCACCTGCCTGGTTCGGAGATCGCACAGCTTTCGATGCTTCCAGCGGAATTCTCCAACTCAATGATCAAAACGCTGGCTCCAATAATAATACCTATCTGTACACTTGCGTGCAAACAGGAACAAATACGATCAGCTGGGAGTTTTTCTTCCAGCTCGATTTTTCGCCTAGTGGTTCCAATTATGCCAATATTATCCTAAACGCGGATGCTCCCGAGCTTGATGCAGCTCAAAACACCTTCTACCTACGTACAGGTGGAATCTCTGGCAGCGACGATGCACTCGAACTTTATCATGCCACCCCTTCCGGAGAAACCCTCATTCTCAACGGATCATTAGGTGCAATTGGCACCTCTTCCGTTCAAACTCGTGTTCGAATTATTCGCGAAAGCAATGGCGATTGGACACTTGAAGCAGACTATACCGGTGGTACAAACTTTACTACAGAGGCTTCCGCTAATTACACACAACCACTTCAAGGACAGTTTTTTGGTTTCCAATGTATCTATACCTCCTCCAGAAATGATGCGTTTTTCTTAGATGACATCATCATCAACGGTACTCAAACCGATATCAATCCGCCTTCACTTCTCGAAAGCACAATTAACACCCCCACTCAAATTGAACTGATATTTAATGAACCACTCAATGCTTTGCTTGCGCAAAATACTAGCCTATACAACATCAACAATGGTATTGGCAATCCAACTAGCGTAACCATTAATGAAGATAATCCGATATCCCTACTCCTTGACTTCGATAATCCATTGCAAAATGCCATCAATTACACCTTGTCTATCAATGGCCTCGAAGATAAATTCGGCAACAGCGCAAATCTTTCTACTGACCTCATTTTTTATCAGGTTGAAAATGCCCTCCCGGGCGATTTGTTTATTACCGAATTTATGCCTGATCCAAATCCGGCTATCGGCCTACCGGAAGTAGAATATTTTGAACTATTTAACGCAAGTGATAAAGTCATACAGCTAGCAGACGTTAATTTCTCCACTGGGGGCACGCCAACCAATATGAATGCCTACATTCTCCTTCCCGGCGAATATGTTATTGTTTGCGATGATTCCGATCAAGCATTATTAGAACCGTTTGGACCGGTTGCCGTCATGAACAGTTTTCCAGCACTAACGAATGGTTCTGGTGATATGATCCTCAGTAATGTTCTCGGCCAAATCATCGAAAGCTTTTCCTATAATGATACTTGGTACAAAGACAGTGAAAAAGACGATGGTGGCTTTAGCCTCGAAAGAAGTAATATCACTGGTGATCCGAATTGTGCCGCTTTCTGGATAGCTTCTGAATCGCCTCAGGGAGGTACGCCTGGACAGGAAAACTCCGTTTTTGGACAACAACTGGATAACCAAGCACCGCAAATAACGACCGTAGAAGTAATGGATCCATTCACGGTCGGAATTCAGTTTGATGAAGCAGTAGATGTGGCTTCCGCCGAAATGACAAATAATTATAGTATTGATCCGACTATCGATATTCTACAAGCTACAGTACAATTGCCTGGCAGAACAGCAGTTCTCCTGGAACTTGCAGACATGCTTACCCCAAGTGATCTTAGAACACTCACTATTCAGGATGCCATTCCAGATTGTGCGGGCAACCTCAACGGTTCTATTCGAACCTTCGATATTGTTCTAACTGAAGTGCCGGAGCAAGGAGATATCGTGATCAATGAAGTGTTATTTAACCCTGGTACCGGAGGGAGTGATTTTATCGAACTCTACAACAAAAGTGATAAATTCCTGAACCTCAATCAGGTTGAAATAAGTAATACCCTTAAAATGCAGGCCGATATCATCGATGATGATGTCATCTTTCCACCTCAATCTTATTTAGTACTTACAGAAGATATAGATGATATATTTTCCCGTTACACGATTATGGATGGCATCTTCTTAGATCAATCAATACCTAGCCTTGATGATAAAGAGGGCAATGTTACTATTCGCTTAGAAGAAATCACGCTTGACTCCTTTGACTATTTCGAACTTTATCATTTTCCGTTATTGGATGATAAAAATGGCGTTTCTCTCGAACGCATCGATATCAATGGCCCCTCACAGGGTGGTGCTAATTGGCATTCTGCTGCTCAGACGGCTGGTTTTGCCACGCCTGGTTATGAAAATTCACAAACACAATCCCTTGAAGCACCTGACGATTTGCTTATCAATATTGAGGATAAAACTTTCTCTCCGAACGAAGATGGTGACAGAGACGTTCTACTCATGAATTACCTATTTGACGATCCTGGCTTTGTATTAAATATGAAAGTATTTGATGTGGAAGGTCGTCTAATCCGTGATTTGTATAATAACGAGTTTCTGGCTATCGAAGGCTTGCTTCAATGGGATGGAACAAACGATCAGGGACAACTAGCTAACAAAGGCATTTACATCCTCTGGATCGAATTATTCCAACCAGATGGAACCGTGAAGAGAAGTAAGCAACTCTGCGTGCTCGCCAAATAAAAACTTGATAATCAACACCTTACTCATACAATAAAGTGTATTTTTCGTAAGGCCTAAAAATCAAACTTGCAGATTTGCAATAAAATTGGCTATATTAAAGTTCCCAATATAGCTGTCCTGTATTAATTCTCTACAATTCCTTAAGCTGAGACACTTCATTAACGAGTGTCGCTTCCTTTATCTTTATTTGTCATAATCTGAAAACTACCACCATGGTGCTTCAAAGTGCTCTGCACAATCGTGTTGTACAGCTATCCATCAGCTTAATCGTAGTGATTTTTACTTTTCTTTGTATCAATCCACTAGAATGGAGCATTCTACACTCCTTCGAAAAATTTTCTTTTTGGCTGGTTCTTGGTCTTCTTTCTTTAGGCCTCGTATTCTTCATGCTTAATCTTAACAAATTAATGTTTGTTTCTTTTGGCGCATGTGCCATCGCCTGCCTGTTTATGAATGCTCGTTTTGACATTCCACTCAAACCTGCAGAAATGGATGATTCGCCAACTTTACGCGTATCCTATTTTCATATCAAAGACTCCTCCTTTCAACTCGGAGCGTTAAGCAAACAAATCACAACAAAACAACCCCATCTGATTGCGCTTACCGCAAATAATAACCAACTAACAAGTGATTTTATTCACCATACAACAATGGCCGGTTATCCGCATCATCAACAATTTTGGGCATCTTCCAAAGAGCGAATAGATATTTTTTCCATATTTCCGCTTCAGAATATGAAGACTATTTCTCACGGCAATACTTCTTCTGTTGTTGGTCAAGTGGTCATACAGGCAAATTCAACCACTCGAACACTAGGTCTCATTTCTTCGTTTTTACCAGCTCCAGAAAATGATCAACTCGCTGTAAAAGCTTGTGAAGAATTCGAATTTTATCTACAACAAACTCAAAAAGACAATACACCACTACTCCTGCTCGGCGATTTCAATCGTATCCCCTGGTCTAGTGAATTGGCGAATATCCGACAACAATCGGGCCTCTATTGTAGTAATCGTAGCATCTTGGCCCATACAGCCAATACTAAATTGCCCTATTTATATATTCCTACAGAACAGATTTTTCATTCTTCCCATTTACGCTGTATTGAATTCGAAACTGAAAAAATAGGCCCAAATGATCAATTTGGTATCTTTGGAACTTATCAGTTTAATTCTAAGGCAGACAACCAAACTCATGCTATCAAAACGTCTCAAAAGTTTTAAGTACGCTTTTACAGGTCTTTGGGACTTATTTCGGACCCAACCCAACGCACAAATACACCTCACACTCACTATTCTGGCTATTGGCCTGGCCATTTTTCTCCGTATTTCTTTTCTCGAATGGTCCATTCTTGCACTTACCATTGCTGCTGTCTTAGCAGCAGAAGCGTTTAATACTGCACTAGAATACCTAACCGACCTGGTCTCACCTGAATATCACCCCCTTGCGGGAAAAACAAAGGATGTAGCAGCGGCTGGCGTGCTTTGCACCGCCTTCGGCGCTATGTTTGTTGCTATTTTTATCTTCCTTCCTAAAATAATTCACCTGCTTTCTACGATAGAATAAGGAGAGATCAATAACCGAGAGGGATGCATTAAAAAGATATCATTGACGGATTACCGTTTTAGAAGGTATACCATCTATACCTGTTGTAATTCGAACAAGTTATTTTTTACTCAAAATGTATACCCATGTTGCGATCTATTATTTTTATGTTTTCTTTCCTGCTTCTCGGTTTTTCTATTTCAGCTCAGGAACAAATAGGACTTCGCCTTGACCACTATTCAGGCATCAATGCTATTTTTCTCAATCCTTCCGGGCATCGAACCACTCCTTTCAACTGGGATCTGAATCTCGTAGAAGCCGGCGCTTTCGCGGAAAATAACTACGCTTACCTTATCAATACCAAACTGACAGACCTACTTCGATCAAGTGATGAATATGAGATTGTCTACGACCTGAAACGGGAGGCTGAGTTTAATACCGATAAAGATGTCATCTACCTAGACTATAGCAGAGGCTCAAAAAGACGGTATTTTTCTGCCATAGCCAATGTTGTCGGGCCTTCTTTTTACATCCGACTTAATCCACGCCATACGGTTGGCCTATTTTCACGTACACGTACGTTTACTGGTACGCGCAATATTCCTGCTGCTTATGGGTATTACAACTATACCGAGCAACCGCTCAACGAATCATTTACCGTCGAACCATTTAACCTAAGTGGTATGGTTTGGAATGAAATTGGCCTTAACTATGCCTTTACCACAGAAACCACCAACGGTCAATGGACATTTGGTGCCAACTTCAAATACTTAATGGGATATGAAGGTTACTTTGTCAATAATCAAAGTAATTTTGATTATACCAAACTGGCTTCAAATGATATACAAGGGGAAGATGTAGACTTAACTTTTGGTTTTACCGATGGCAATACCAACGCACAAGATTTTCAACTTGAACAAAATGGCAGTGGTTTTGGCCTCGACTTGGGAGCAACCTATACATTTGGCGAAAGCCCGGAAACCTACGAATGGAAACTTGGTTTTTCTCTAATTGACCTCGGACGGATCCGTTTTAACAATAATGCCCAACAACATAGCATTCAACAAATCAATCCGGTAACCATTGATACGGATTTATATCGGCAACTTAATGGTCTTAGCGATGCAGAAGATTATATCCAATTACTAAGTGCTCAAACATTGGGTGATAGCACAGCTTCACAGGTAGGTAATGAATTTGATGTTTGGCTTCCACAAGCATTCAGTGTGCAATTCGATCGTCGTTTTTCAAAAAACTGGTATATCGGTGCTGCATTAGTCGAGCAAATTCCAGTAGGCGAAAAAAGATTGCAACGAGGTGGCCTATTGGTCGTATCGCCTCGTTTTGAATCGCGCTGGTTTGGTGCATCCATACCTGTTTCTCTATACAATTGGGAACAAATCAGATATGGTGCTGCTCTTCGCCTGGGATTCCTGACATTAGGTACTGACAACTTGGGGAGCATTGTCCAAAATCAGGATTTTTCCGGCTCTGATTTTTATATAGCCCTGAAAATAAATCCATTCAACCTCGGCAATAAAGAGGATAAAAAAGGATGGATCAATAGAAGTAAAAAACGAAGTCGCACAAAGGTGGAATGTTATGAATTCAATTAGGACAAGCCCCGTGGTCGCCTTAAGAGCTAGCTCTTAAGGCGATTTTCTGTTTATTCTTATTGAAAATTAAATCGAGTAGGCCTCTTTTCAAATTGTCAAAGAGGAAAAAAACAAGCTATTTTTATCCGTAGCTCAAATTTGCAGTAACAATTCAAAGCATAGTTCCCGGCTTTTTTCTATTATAGCGACTCAATCAATTTTGGGAAATAATGTCTTTGGAAAATATCCGGTTTTCTTATTTACCGTTTCAGGAATTAAGCCTGCAACAACTCTATCAAATTATGCAATTGAGACAGGAAGTATTTGTCGTAGAACAAAATTGTCCTTATCTCGATGCAGATGGCAAAGACCAAGTCGGATACCACCTGATGGGACAAGACACAAATGGTCAATTGATGGCCTATACCCGGCTTTTGCCGAAAGGCATATCCTACGAGCAGTATGTTTCGATTGGAAGGGTAGTTACTAGCCCAAAGACCAGAGGAACTGGCATGGGTAAACTGCTGATGCAGGAGAGTTTGAAAGCAATTGAAGTGCTATTCCCGGCAACGGACATAAAGATATCAGCGCAGAGCTACCTGATTAAATTTTACGAAAGTTTTGGATTCCAGACAGTAGGTGAATCTTACCTCGAAGATGATATCCCACATATTGCCATGATCAAAAAATATCAAAGTGCATGAATTTGAGGGACACCTACCGACATAAAGGACTGCGAAGGCAATTGGTTGAAACCATTCGAAAAAAAGGAATTCAAGATGAAGCTGTACTGTTGGCGATTGAATCTTTGCCCCGGCACTTTTTCCTTGAAAAAGCATTTGAAGAGTGGGCTTATGAGGATAAAGCATTCCCGATTGGGAACGAACAAACGATTTCTCAACCTTATACAGTAGCCTACCAAACTAGTTTACTGGAAATACAAAAACGCGACAAAGTACTTGAAATAGGTACAGGTTCTGCTTATCAGGCTTCTATTTTAGCCGTATTAGGCGCACGTGTATATACATTAGAACGGCATGAAGAGCTCTATTTAAAAGCAAAAAAGTTACTGCGTTTCCTTAAAATTGATTCCGTGCGTTGCTTTCATCGCGATGGCTATAAAGGTTTACCCGAACACGCTCCTTTCCAGAAAATATTAGTCACGGCTGCTGCTGCGGAAATACCACAAACACTGCTTCAACAATTGGATATCAATGGAAAACTAGTCATACCTGTTGGCAAGAACACCCAGAAGATGCTTCGCATTACGCGTACTGGAGAGAAAAAATTTGAAAGAGAAGAATTTGATAACTTTCGCTTTGTGCCTTTCCTCAAAGGACTAAATTGATAGAATAAGTTGTGTATGCAACCTAAGTCCATACACAACTTTTCGAGCAATTTTTTAATTGCCGACTGTTCGACCAGAAGCTCTTCGTGAATTTACATCTGTACGTTGGATTTTTTCCAGATCGACCATAAGTGAAGCAATGCTGCTACTCGCATCTACCCGATATTTTTTACCATCGTAAGTAACCGTACCAAAACGGCGTTCCCAGTCAGAGGCTTTTAATACATAGCGGCCGCGACTGCGATTGCTTGGTCCGAAAATCAAGAATTTATCACTGCCATCTGCTTCAAAGCTTACAGCGAAGCGATCTTGTCTTGGACGAAATAAAAGAACACCAGGTGTTCCTTTTTCAATAATAATCTGTTCAACCTTTCTACCGTTCACCACACGGATTTCACCGGCGATGATTTCAGAGGAGCCTCCGGTTATTTGACGCGTCAGTCTGATATCTTCAGAAAGGTAAAATTGAATTTTTTTGAGTTCTGTTTCTGACCATTTATTTTCTTCGAGCAAGCCCTGAGTAAATGGTTTCAGATTAGAACACGAAAATGCTGTCATTGAAAGAACAGCCAGAAAGAGTATGGATTTAACATTCATAGTAGAGATGATCTTGGTTTATGCCAAAGAAACAACCAAATGGTAAGTCATGCCAGACAGTTAAAAGATTTTAACGCCAGCCTTAACCAAATTTAACCATACCATTCATTTTAACGTCTTGTTTTAAAAAAGGAGGTCATTAATTCTCGGCAATTTTCTTCCAAAATTCCATATTCCAACTTTGTTTTAGGATGTATCAGGTGGCGGCCATGCTGCATAAAGCCTCTTTTATCATCTGCTGCGCCATATACCAACCGGCCAAGTTGTGCCCAGTAAATCGCTCCAGCACACATGGTACAAGGCTCCAGCGTTACATAGAGCGTGCATTGCTGCAAATACTTACTCCCCAGATAATTAGCAGCCGCTGTAATCGCCATCATTTCCGCATGAGCGGTCACATCACCCAGTTTTTCGGTATGGTTATGTCCACGAGCTATAATTTTATTATCAGCTACAATTATGGCACCCACAGGTACCTCGCCCAACTCATAAGCTTTCTCGGCTTCCTGGAGAGCTTGTTTCATAAAATGCGCATCACTAAAAACGCTCAGCATGGTTCTTATTTTTTAGGTAATTACTCCGTAAATTATACACAATTTTTTTATTGGATAGTTTAGCCAACTTGTGCATTAGCTACATCTTTAGTAAAGGAGCAAAATTAGCTGTGCTTCCTTGCTTTTGCCTTTGCGGCAAATAAATTGATGGTACTAACTCCATTGATTCTTTTAAAAAATATGTTTTTTCTACAATTTCTTTTTAGGAATTAGCCAATCTGCAAAACCAATTATTGAATGTAAAATTTGAGTGGAAAGCATTTTTCTTTTTGTGTGCAAATTCCATACCTTTGCGCATGGAAAGAATAAAAACAACTCCGGCAAAGTTTTTGGGTGAGGCCCTTACATATGATGATGTCCTTCTTGTGCCCGCCTACTCTGAGGTCCTTCCCCGCGAAGTTGATACCTCCACACAATTAACTCGAGAATTAAGGCTGAATGCTCCCATTGTATCTGCTGCCATGGATACGGTAACCGAGAACAAATTGGCAATCGGTATTGCTCGTCAAGGTGGTATTGGTATGATCCACAAAAATATGAGCATCGAAGATCAGGCAGAACAGGTACGATCGGTAAAACGTTCTGAAAGCGGAATGATCGTCGATCCTGTTACCCTTTCTGTAGATGCCATCGTTGGAGATGCATTGGCCCTTATGCAACGCTTCAAAATTGGTGGTATTCCAATTATTAACAATCGCAATGAACTAATTGGTATCCTCACCAATCGTGATCTGCGTTTTGAAAATAATATGGCTCGCCCTATCAAAGAACTGATGACCTCAGAAAATTTGGTTACAGCTCCGGTAGGCACAACGCTCGATCAGGCTAGAGACATTCTACAAGGTCATAAAATTGAAAAACTACCCGTTGTTGATGATGATAATATTTTGGTAGGCTTGATAACCTACAAAGACATTATGAAAGTTCAAAACTACCCAAACTCCTGCAAAGACTTGCTTGGTCGATTGGTGGTAGGTGCAGCAGTAGGTGTTACAGCTGATATCATGGAACGGGTAGAAGCATTAGTCAGCGTAGCTGTGGATGTGATTTGTGTAGACACGGCGCATGGCCATTCCAAAGGGGTACTCAATGCCATCAAACTGGTAAAAGAAAATTATCCTGACCTACAAGTGATTGGTGGTAATGTAGCAACAGGCTCCGGAGCCAAAGCTTTGGTGGATGCCGGAGTAGACGGCGTGAAAGTAGGTGTCGGACCTGGTAGTATATGCACAACCAGAGTGGTAGCAGGAGTAGGTGTTCCTCAATTGACAGCCATCTTCAATGCAGCACAGGAATTAAAAGGTACAGGCGTACCAATTATCGGTGACGGTGGTATTCGTTATACGGGTGATATTGTAAAGGCCCTGGCTGCCGGAGCAAGTACAATTATGGCAGGTGGCCTGTTTGCAGGTGTAGAAGAAGCACCCGGCGAAACGATTTTATTCGAAGGAAGAAAATTTAAGGTATACCGCGGAATGGGATCTTTAGGTGCTATGGAACTGGGCTCAAAAGATCGCTATTTCCAGGATGTGGAAGATGATATCAAAAAACTCGTTCCAGAAGGAATTGAAGGTCGAGTACCTTACAAAGGCACTGTTCGCGAAGTAATGACACAATATCTGGGCGGACTTCGTGCAGGTATGGGATATTGTGGTGCTGCTACGATTGATGATTTACAACGAGCTCAATTTGTCAAAATCACTAGTGCAGGTTATATGGAAAGCCATCCGCATAATGTCACCATAACGAAAGAAGCTCCAAATTATAGTAGACGATAAGTCAATCTTAACCAGATGCATCAACAACGCCCTGAACTCGATTTTTTTTTGCGCGAAGATGTCGTATCTATCAGTCGCGAATTGTTGGGGATGTATCTGGTCACTCATTTTGATGGCCAAAAGACGATTGGCAAAATTGTGGAAACGGAAGCCTACCGAGCTGATGATGATAAAGCTTGTCATGCATTCGGCGGACGTCGAACGCCGCGCACAGAAGTGATGTTTTATCGGGGTGGACATGCTTATATTTACCTTTGTTATGGTATTCATCATCTTTTTAATGTCGTTGTCGGACCAGCAGGAATGGCCAATGCCGTTTTGATCAGAGCAATTGAACCCATCGCCGGACAAGAAAAAATGCTACAGCGTAGAAATTTGACGAAAGTCATACCCCGACTAACGGCTGGCCCTGGCTCTCTAAGTAAAGCATTAGGTATACACAAAATTTGGAGCGGCACAGATATGCTCAGTCCACAAAGCCCGATATGGCTAGAATTTGGCGAAAGCCCCATCCCGGAAAAAGGTATTATAAGTAGTCCTCGTGTGGGCATTGATTATGCCGAGGAATGTGTAGACTGGCCATGGCGCTTTCGCGTAAAATCATCCCAATGGACGAGTCCTGCCAAATAATTGCCAAAATAAGAACTACTAAATCACGTTACAATACAACAAAGCCGCACTTAAAGTAATCGAAATGATCAAAAAATACTTCCTTTGGGCTGTATTATGCAGCCTCTCCTTGAATCTGTCATCTCAAAATCAGGATTTCCAATTTATTGACAATACCTATCTCGATAATATCAAAACCGTTCGCTTTCATTTGGATGGGCTCGAAACTAGTCTGCCAATTGTCAACCTCGGTTCGAGTACCCAAATTGTACTTCGCTTTGATGATTTTGACGAAGAAGTAAAAAATTATACCTATAAAATTATCCATTGTAACCAAGACTGGAAACCTTCCGAACTGGCTGAAATGGAATATATTGACGGATTTACGGAAGAACAAATCTATGATTACCGTTTTTCCTATAAAGCGATTACCCAGTATACAAATTATGAATTAAAAATCCCGAATAACGATATCAGATGGACCAAGTCAGGTAACTACCTGCTCGTTGTTTATGAGGATGAAGTAGAACGAATTCCGGCGATTACTCGTCGATTTATGGTAGTTGATACGAAAGTAAAAATCTTTCCAAAGCTTGTTCGACCGAGCATTGTGGGTAAAATGAGAACACATCAGGAGATAGATTTCACCGTGAATACACAAAAACTGCAAATTCGGTCGCCACGTCAGGAAGTCAGAGCTTGTATATTACAGAACGGCCGTTGGGATAATGCGATTATGAATGTTCCACCTATTTTTGAGCGCCCAAAAGAGATTGTATTCGATTATCAAGATCGGATTATTTTTCCTTCCGGAAAAGAATTTCGCTTTCTCGACCTACGGTCGTTTCGCAGGCCAACTGATCAGATTGCAGAGATGCAAGAATATGAAGATCGCTTCGACATTTACCTTCGAAAAGATGAAAAACGCGTTAATGTACCACACAGTTTGATTCGAGATTTGAATGGATATTATGTCATTGAAAATTTTGATCAGCAAGATCCACATCTCACCGGTAATTATGGTGATGTTCGTTTTTTCTTATACAGCCCAGACAAGCTATTTGACTACGATGTCTATATCTTCGGAGCTTTATCAGAATGGCAATTGAAGCCTAGTCATCGCATGGAATACAATCCGGCTGTCAATAGTTATGTTGGGCGAGTTCCATTAAAACAGGGCTTTTATGACTATGTGTATGCAGTAGTGCCAAGAGAAGGAGACGAAAAGAAGGCTAGCTTATCAGAAATTGAAGGAGATTGGTTTGAAGCAGATAATCAGTATAATATTCTGATTTATTATCGGCCATTTGGCTCTCGTTATGACCAATTAATTGGAATGGCCGGGTTTTCATCTTCATTGTAGTCAACAGCTATATTTCATCCATGATATAGCACAATTGATATAAATAATTCGGCTGGCTGTATACGCTTTGCTACGTTTGCAACAGTAATTAAATCCGTCGAATTATGCTGAGAAAAGTCACCCTGCTTTTAACCACTGCATTGCTTGCCTTTACTGCACAAGCACAGGAAAGCTGGTCATTGGAAAAATGTATCAACTATGCTCAACAAAATAACCTGAATGTCAAACAAGCACAATACCAGATCAGTAATGCTGAACTGACGCTTCAGGGAGCAAAACTCAACCGAATGCCGTCCGTGAATGGCTCGGTTCGTGGTGTTACCCAGTTTGGTCGTACCATTGACCCGACGACGAACACCTTCAACAACCAACAAATTTTGTCCAATACCTTTTCATTGGACGTTAATTTTACCCTTTATAATGGCAATCGCCTCAATAACCTTATCAAACAAGGAGAGGTCGATTTGGCTGCAGCCAAATTTGATGCTCAGGCAACCATCAATGATATCAGCCTGAACGTGTCTGCTGCTTACCTGAATATATTACTTGCAGAAGAACAACTTGAGATTGCCCGCAAGGCACTAGAACAGTCTCAGCAACAGCTCGAGCAAACGGACAAACTAATTCAGGCAGGTAGCTTACCTGAAAACGAGCGCCTTGACATTTTGGCACAAGTAGCTCAAAATGAGCAAACGATCATTGATGCACAAAATTTGGTGGTAAGTAATTACCTTAATCTGAAACAGTTACTAGTTTTAGATCCGGATGAGGAATTCAGTATCCAACGGCCTGAAATAGAAGTACCAACAACTTCCAATCCATCTGCTTATCAACTAGAGGAGATTTATACAACTGCACTTTCTACCCAGCCCCAAATTAAAGCGGGAGAATTTAGGTTGCAAAGTGCTGCACTGGATGAAGAGATAGCCCGAGCAGGTTTATTGCCTTCTCTTTCTTTCTTTGGTAGTGTCAGTTCCAATTATTCTTCTTTAGCGAAAGATTTTGCCAATCCAGATCGCTCTAACGAGATGCAAGTCTTTGGCCCACCGATTGAAGTAATGGTCAATGGAACCAATACCACGGTGGCTTTCGCCGAAACAGTAGGAACCGTATTTCCTGACAAGGCCTATTTTGATCAGATCGAAGAAAACTTTGGTCAATTAGTGGGTTTGAGCTTAAACATCCCAATCTATAACAGAGGTACGAGCCGCATTGCCATGGAAAGAGCACGTATTAATGTGTTGAACACAGAAGTAACAAACAAGCAGGTCAAAAATACACTGAAGACAAATGTACAACGAGCCATTGCTGATGCGCAAAGTGCCAGAGAATCATACAATGCGGCCCAGCGCACCGTTGATGCTGCTCAGGCGGCATTTGATAACGCACAAAAGCGGTTTGACCTAGGCGCTATCAATAATCTGGAATATAGTACTAGTCGAAATAATCTTGACCGATCCAAAGTAGATTTGGTAAGAGCAAAGTACCAATATATTTTCAACCTGAAGGTAGTTGACTTCTACATGGGTAAGGAACTATCTCTGGATTAATCAATCACGAATTAGGTTTATATTTATTATTCAAAATAAAACGAACGATGGCCTCCAGACAAAAATCAAAGAAAGGAAAAAGAAATTATCTACTCATTTCCATCTTGCTTATCGCTATTTTGGGCTTGGTGGGGGTAGCAATCTGGCAGCAAAATAAAAAACCAAAAGGTGAACGAGTTGCTGTAGAACCAATTGAAAAACGTACCATCATTGAAAAAGTAGCCGCCAGTGGAAAGGTTTTCCCGCAGACTGAGGTCAAAATCAGTTCAGATGTATCTGGTGAGATTGTAGAATTATACGTAGAAGAAGGCGATTCGGTGGTAGCTAATCAGGTATTAGCCAAAATCGATCCGGATGCTTACCAATCACAGGTTGAGCGAGGCGTCGCCAGTGTCAATGCTGCAAAAGCACAATTGGCAAATTCTCGTTCTCAGATTCAGAACCTGACTGCTCAGAAAGAACAGATTGAAGCACAGCTAATTAATGCTCGTGAAATTCATAAAAGAAACGAATCACTAAAAAAGGAAGGAGTCATTTCTGATCAAGATTATGATGCTTCCTTGTCGAATGTTCGTGCTCTAGAAGCCAACCTGAAAGCAGCAGAAGCTAGTATCAAAGCAGCACAGGAAAGTGCTAAAGCATCAGAATTTCAAGTGCAAAGCTCGGAAGCTTCGCTCAAAGAGCTACGCACCAGCTTAAATCGTACAACGATTTATGCGCCAATGAATGGTATTGTGTCTATGCTTTCAGTTGAAAAAGGAGAGCGTGTAGTAGGTACCATTCAGATGACCGGTACCGAAATGATGCGTATCGCCAACCTTAATGCGATGGAAGTTCGGGTAGATGTAAGTGAAAATGACATTCCGAGGGTTTCTATTCGTGATGAAGTAGACATTGAGGTCGACGCATATATCAATCGCAAATTCAAAGGACGAGTCACTCAGATTGCCAACTCGGCTTCTGGTGCAGGTACAAGTACCACCTTGACTAGTGATCAGGTTACCAATTTTGAAGTGCGTATCAGTATTGACCAAGATTCTTATGCGGATCTAATCACAGAAACCAACCCCTACCCTTTCCGTCCGGGTATGTCTTCTAGTGTAGAAATCTATACCGAAAAAAGAGAAGGCATCCTTAGTGTTCCGATTCAGGCCGTTACCACTCGCGAAAAGGATGAAAAGAAAAACAAAGCACGCTTTGTAAATAATGGAGAAGAGGAAGAGACCGACCGCAGTGCAGATGATTTGAAAGAAGTCATTTTTGTAGCAATCGGAGATACTGTGCGTATGCAAGAAGTAACGACTGGTATTCAAGATGACACCTATATCGAGCTAAAAACAGGAGGAGAAGACGGACAAGAAGTGGTTACAGCGCCTTATAGTGCTGTTTCGCGAAAGCTGAAGGAAGGTGATCAAATTATGAAAGTCAAAGAAGACGAATTGTATAAGAATAATAATTGATCTTAGCATATACCAATCCAGAGCCCCTGCTTGAAAGAAAATTCAAACAGGGGCTTTTTTTTGCCTTCAGGTCAATAGGCTTTGCTTATATTGTTGCCCTTAACCAAAATACACAGGTATGAATCCACGGGCATTAATCATTTTTATCAAAAATCCGGAATTAGGGAAAGTAAAAACAAGGCTGGCCGAAACCGTAGGCGACGAAAAAGCACTAGACATTTACAAAGCTTTATTAGGCCATACCCGAGATGTTGCTCTTCAGATTAATGCCGATCGTATGTTGTACTATAGTGAATATGCACCCGAAGAAGAAGACGGCTGGTCAGAGGAAGATTTTCAAAAGTATATTCAGTATGGTGAAATTCTGGGCGAACG
>JALEHC010000181.1 GCA_022763215.1 Saprospiraceae bacterium | reverse complement strand
TTCAATACCAGCGTGGAAGCTAATTATGATCTCATCAAAGATATTTATGTGCAATTAGAGCCTTTTAAGAAGAGGCCTGCCGGAAAGCTGTCTGGCGGTATGAAGCAAAAACTGGCTTTGTGCTGTGCATTGATTCATCGTCCGGAAGTCTTATTTCTGGATGAACCAACCACTGGGGTAGATACTGTTTCGAGGAAAGAATTTTGGGATATGCTCAAGCGGCTCAAGGCAGAAGGAATTACGATTTTAGTTTCAACACCTTATATGGATGAAGCGACTCTTTGTGAGCGTATTGCGCTCATCCAACACGGAAATATTATGGCTATCGACACACCGGATGGCATCATTGAATCGTATCCCGATCAGGTTTTTGCCATTAAAAGTCAGGAAATGAGCCATTTACTGACGGCACTTCGGACTATGCCTAGGGTCAAAAGTGTACATGCTTTCGGAGAATACCATCACTTGAGTTTTACCGAGCATTCAGAAATACAGTCTGAAACATTTAAAGAGCAGTTGAAGCAGCAAGGTCATGGCGAAGTGGAAATACATGCCATCAGACCAACGGTTGAAGACTGTTTTATTCATTTAATGACTAAAGCCAATAGCCATGTCTAGAGAAGTTGTCATACATACCAATCAACTCACCAAACAATTTGGCGATTTTACGGCAGTGGATGCGATTTCGTTTGATGTCTACAAAGGAGAAATCTTTGGATTTCTGGGTGCTAATGGTGCGGGGAAAACTACAGCCATGCGTATGCTTTGTGGATTGTCGACACCGACTTCGGGCGAAGCCCGAATTGCTGGATATGATGTTTATCGGGAAACCGAAAAAATCAAAATGCATATTGGGTATATGAGTCAGAAGTTTTCGTTATACGAAGACCTTACTGTAGGGGAAAATATTAGGTTTTTTGGAGGAATCTATGGCTTGTCAGATCAAGCACTCAAAGAAAAATCAAGATCGTTGATTGATTCATTGGGGCTTAAAAAGCATCAAAATAGCCTGGTTGCTTCTTTGCCATTGGGGTGGAAACAAAAGTTGGCTTTTTCTGTGGCGGTGATTCATGAACCTTCCATTGTTTTTCTGGATGAGCCAACCGGCGGCGTCGATCCCATTACCCGGCGGCAATTTTGGGACTTGATTTATGATGCAGTGGACCGCGGAATTACGGTATTTGTAACGACTCATTATATGGATGAAGCCGAATATTGCAATCGCATATCCATGATGGTAGACGGGGTTATTGCCGCAATGGATTCGCCGGGAAATCTGAAAGTACAATTCAATGCCGCTTCTATGGATGATGTTTTTTACGATTTGGCAAGAGCCGCAAAAAGAAGTTAAGCGATGAACCAGTTGAAAATATTTATCAAAAAGGAATTTTTGCATGTATTCAGAGATAGCAAAACATTGCTGATGCTCTTTGGCTTGCCCATTGTCCAGATTGTCCTGTTTGGGTTTGCATTGACCAATGAAATCAAAAATTCCAAAATCGTGATTACAGATTATGCCAAGGATGTATCATCACAACGCATTATCGAAAAAATCAGACAATCCCGAAATTTTGAAGTCACAGAAATGATTTTGGATCAGGAAGATATACCTGCTGCTTTTGAAAAAGGAAATATCAAACTTGCTGTGCAGTTTCCGAATCGATTTCATGAAACCCTTTTTCATCAAGGAAAAGCGCAGGTTCAAGTAATTGCAGATGCTTCTGATCCGAATACAGCCAGTACATTAACTGCTTATATTAATGCCATTGTAAGAGATTATCAGCAAGAAATTAATGCGACCAATGCCCCGCCCATCCGAATCGAACCAGAAACCCGAATGATCTACAATCCTGAATTAAAAGGGGCAACCAATTTCGTGCCGGGGGTGATGGCATTGGTGCTTTTATTGGTATGTGTGTTGATGACTTCGGTGTCCATTGTGCGCGAAAAGGAAAAAGGCACTATGGAAATATTACTGGTCTCTCCGATGAATCCATTGGTAGTGATTATTGCCAAAGCGATTCCGTATTTCTTTTTGTCATTGGTCAATCTGACGGTCATCATCCTGATGGCGGTCTATATGCTCGGCATGCCATTTAACGGAAGTGTGTGGCTGCTGTACTTGGTCAGCGGTTTGTTTATTCTATGCGCGTTGGCCTTGGGTTTGCTCATTTCGAATGTTACTGCTTCTCAAGAATCAGCGATGCTGATTTCACTTATGGGAATGATGTTGCCGACGATTATGTTTACGGGCTTTATGTTTCCCTTGGAAAATATGCCATTACCGTTGCAATGGGTTGCAAATGTGCTGCCATCGAAGTGGTTCTACATCATTGTAAAGTCGATAATGATTAAGGGCTTAGGCATTATGGCCGTGTGGAAAGAGACTTTAATTCTTTTGGGAATTACCGTGGTGTTTTTCCTGATTAGTATTCGCAAATTCAAAATCAGATTAGCATGAGGACCCTGAAATTTTTATTAATCAAAGAATTCAAGCAAATATTTCGGAACAAGGCCCTCTTACCCATGATTTTTGCCTTGCCGATTATCCAATTGTTGATCATCCCTCTGGCAGCAGATTACGAAATTAAAAACATTAATATCGCGGTCGTGGATCACGATCACTCAGGTTATGCTGCTGATTTGATTGCCAAAATTACCGCTTCGGGCTACTTCCGATTATTGGATTATAGCGATTCTTTTGAGTCGGCTTATCGCCAAATGGAGGCCGACGAGGCCGATTTGATTCTGGAAATTCCACAGGATTTTGAAAAAGAATTAGTCATTACCGGACAGCAGAAAGTGTTTATTGCCGTCAATGCAATCAATGGCGTAAAAGGTAGCCTGGGTAGTAATTACCTCAATAATATCATCTCAGATTTTAATCAGGGCATTACTGCCGAATTGATGCAAGCCAGCTCCGCTGGCCCCATGAAAAAAATAGAAATAACCTCCCTCAATTGGTACAACCCTTATCTCAATTATCAGGTATTTATGGTGCCAGGTATACTCGTTTTGCTGGTGACTATGGTTGGGGCATATATGTGCAGCCTCAATATTGTCAAGGAAAAAGAGGTAGGTACGATTGAGCAGATTAATGTAACGCCCATTCGAAAACATCACTATATTTTGGGGAAACTCATTCCGTTTTGGATCATTGGAATGTTCTTATTTACGGTTGGTTTTTTTGTGATTGCTCGGTTGGTTTATGGCATAATCCCGTTGGGCAATTTGTTTGTTTTGTATGGCTTTTTGGCTTTGTATCTGATTGCAATGTTGGGGTTTGGACTGCTGATTTCCACTTATTCACAAACGCAACAACAAGCCATGTCCGTGGTATTTTTCTTTATGATGATTTTTGTGTTGATGAGTGGGTTATTTACCTCCATTGATTCCATGCCTGATTGGGCGCAGCTTGTCGCTTATTGCAATCCGGCTACTTATTTTATAGAAGTCATGCGGATGGTTGTATTGAAGGGCAGTCAACTCTCGGATATCCGGTTACATTTTGCGGTCGTGACCGGCTTTGCACTTTTGTTTAATTCATGGGCGATCATTAATTACCGCAAAACATCCTGAACTATGAAGGAAGTCGTGCTTGACCTCCTTCATGACAGACTTGGCTACGGAATATCAAATTGCAGATAGGGGAGAAGCGCTTCGAGTTCTTCTGGCTTAAAAGCCAAACTTTCAGCCACTTCTTCGCCATTCTGGTAAGGCCCGTGATGTATCCGGTAATTGATCAGCATTTGTGCTTGCTTCCAATTGATGAGCGGGTGCGATTGCAGTATATCTTTACTGGCTTTATTAATCTGGATTTTTCTGAAAACCGGTGAAAAACTCAGTTGTCCTTGTATTTTCTGGAAAGTAGAATCTGGCAGACCGTAAGTCTGGCCCACTTGTTCAATACTGGAAAAACCACCCAGCTTATCGCGAAATTTGACAATTCGGCCAGAAATAGCTGGTCCGATGCCTCGAATTTGTTGCCATTCTTCCTGGCTGGCCTTATTGATGTCGATTTTGAGCGCAGCTCTTTTATTAGGTAGTTGGATATAGTCATACAATTCTTGGTACAGTTTTTCAGGAAAGCCATACACTTTCAGGAGGTCTTGTTTTTGATAAAACTGCCCTCCTTTTTCCCGAAACTTGATCAGCGTTTTTGCGCAATATTTGGGGACACCCAGCGCAATGAGTTGCTCCTCCGTCGCTTGATTGGGATCAAATTTGAATCGCTTTTTCTTTGCTGAGGGGTATCGCCTGGAGGCATAAGTCGGCGCCGCATTGATGATGACATAATCTTTGATGCGTTCGTAATCTTGTTTGCTCAAAGAATAAATCTTTTGCAAGTCTTCTGCTTGTAGAAATCGACCTCCCTTGGCGCGAAATTTCAGCATGGTGGAAACGGTATGTTCGCTCAATCCTAGCTGCCGGAGCGTAAGCGAATCGGCAATATTGGGGTTAAAGGTTTGGAGAATGGTGTCGATTTTTTCGGCTTCTTTGATAGAATCTTGAACCGCTTGCCATTTGGCGACAGCCTGCTGAAGCAAATGGAAATCAGTCGGGTTTTGCTTGTCAGCAAATGCGTAGAATTGAGGCGCTAGCAATAACCCCAAACAAAAAAGGAGGAGTACCGCGATACCACGCCGCTCGCGGCGCGTGAAATGCAATAGGTCTTTCATAGCTTATTGATTTAGATGGAAAAAATAAATGCAGATTGTTGCGAGATATTATAGCAAGGAATGTTGCAGCTTTCGCAAATCTTCAGCCAGCGTTTCCGCAAATAATGCGGTACCGAATCATCCAAGATGACTACTCCAATGCTATGAGCAGAGAGGAGTTGTTCGAGCTGAAATTTGGTATTTCCCGAAAGGAGGAGAAAGTCATAATGTAGTTCTGGGAAAGAAGGCCACTCTCGATCTAATACTAAACCACGATATTGGCCAAACTGAAAGAACGGGTAGTGCCAGTAAAAGTGCGTTTGTTGAATAGAATCCCGATGGCTTAATGTTTGTTGTGATCTAATACCGGACACAATATGGAAATTGTCAGCTGCATAAAAATAACTTTTACTGGCTGTGGGTATTTTCGAGTAGGTGAATGCCTGTTGGCCCTCAAAAAAGTCAATTGCTGTTGATCGTCGAATATGATAAACCGTCATCTTATTTTGGCGAAAGCCAGACCACTGAAAATGTGCTTGTTGACCACATAAAATGACTGAAAAAATAAGTGCTGGCCAGACAAATCGCTTATCCCGATTGGATAAATAGAACATACTAACGAGCATACAACCGAGGTATAAAGCGACTAACCAGCCCGGCCAGTAAATACCTGTCCATAAATGATAGGGGAGTTGCTGAATCGAATAGATGGAGCCATTGACAAAACCGATGATCCAGTCGAGTACCAGACCAAGCAGACTACCGACCAAGGGAACGGCATGTAAAACCAAAAGTAGGATACCTAAACTCAGGAGAAGCATAGCTGCGGGCACAACGACAAGCCCCGATAACCAAAAATAGGTCGGAAATTGATGAAAATAGTACAAACTGAGGGGCAAAGTACTTAGTTGCGCTGCCAGTGAAACACAGGTCAGGTTCCAGGCATAGTGCGGGGTGCGGTGGTTGAAAGTCCACAGCTTGAACAAAATCGGGTGAAAAAAAACAATGCCCAGTACGGCCAGATAAGACAATTGGAAGCCCACATTTACCAGTAGGTAAGGATTGAATACGAGTAGGCAAAATGCGGAAGCCGCAATCGTATTGTAAATATTGGCACTCTCATTGAGTTGTTTGCCAAGTAATAATAAACTAAACATCAGGCCTGCCCGCATGACGGAAGCTGAAGCTCCGGTGAATAAAACAAATAACCAAATGAAGGTCAGTTGCAGGATTAAGCGGAGCCATTTCCACCAGGGCTGATACAACTGGATTTTGGTTAGAAAAAATTGCAAAATCATAGCGACCATTCCGACATGTAGGCCGGAGACCGCCAAAACATGAATAGCACCGGTAGATGAATAAGCATTTTTGACCTCCTCGGAAAGTTCTGTTTTACTACCTAATATTAAGGCGACAGCCACTGCAAAGCTTTCTTGCTGTGGTATATGCTTTCGCAAAATATGGATGCAATGGCTCCGCCATTGCGCAATTTGTCGTCGCAGATTAAATGCTTGATAGGGAATAAGTTGGTAATTGGGCAGCTGCGTGTACCGGTCTTGCAAGGAAGCAAATGCCTGAAAACGAATGCCTTGAGTTTGCTTGTATGCGGCATAATCAAATGCAAACGGGTTTTTAGCAATTTCCATCGGCGATACCATGGTATGGAGTAGGAGCGTATCTAATAATTGCGGAGCAGGGAGCGTATCGTTACGAGGGATGGCAACCTGAAGTAAGCCGCAAGTCTGGTGAAAATGGCCGGAGGTATCTTGTATTTGCTGGATTTCCAGATAAATTTGCCAGCGATCTGCTTTCGGTTGAATGGATTGTATTTGTCCGACTAAGTATTCTGGTTGAAAATGACCATAATGATTAGGGCGG
>JALEHC010000180.1 GCA_022763215.1 Saprospiraceae bacterium | reverse complement strand
AGGTGCTCAATCGCTTTTTTTACGGTCTGCTGGTCGTCGATAACTACTATAGGGGTATCTTCTTTTTCGAGTACCCGATCAAAGTACACGACGGGTATTTGTTGTTCTTCCAGACTTTTGAAGTGGTCAAGTTGATTCGTTTCGGTGGTCAGTGAAACCAATACGCCTTCTACACCAAATTGTTGGCAAATGCGGACATTTTCAATTTCGGAAGCCAGGCGATTGTTGGAGTGTAGTACGATCAGGTTGTAGCCTTGTTGTCGAATGCGCTCTTCTACTGCTCGAACAACGGATGGAAAAAAGAACATATTCATATCGGGAATAATGAGCCCAAATAGTCGACTTTTCCGGTTTCGAAAACCAATAGCCTGGTAGTTTGGGGTGTACCCCAGGTCTTTTGCTACTTTCTGGATGTGTAGCCGGGTAGGTTCACTGATATCGGGGTGGTTTTTGAGTGCTCTGGACACCGTAGAAGGGCTTACACCGATTAGTTTAGCAATATCTTTTATAGTAATTCTACCCATTTATTTTCTGAATTCTTTGAAAGCGCATTGTTACTAGGCTAACAAATTACTAAAAAAGTTTTCAACCGCAAACGTTTGCGCAAACGTTTGCAGCAGATGAAAGCTCGAAAGTGGCTAATTCTGGCAAAGCTGTTGGAGTCGATGCTGGGTATTTATCGGAATAAAAATTATATTTACTGGCAGAAAGAAGAATTATCAGAGATTTGATAAATCACGATCGAAATAATATTTTAAAAAGAAAGGGACGTATAAACCTCCCGAAAATGTATGAAACTTTAGTCTTATAAGAAAAGTGGCCAATCGGCCACTTTTTTTGTTTCAGGTGGGCCTAAAAAAGGGCAGCCCACCCGTCGGTGAGCTACCTTGCAACAAATTCGTCCAATAAACTCTGAATATTTAAACTAACATTATCCAGTACCAAGACATCCGTATCCCACTCCTGAGATACCGTTTGTCCATCTTCGCTCACCGTCCAGATCGTTTTGCTTTCGGTGAAAATCCATATAATTCGCGCCACACCAAGTGACTGCAATTGCACATTTTTTTTCTTGAAATAAGCTATCGTTTCGCCTATTCCACTCAGGTCGGCCTTGCTGTCTATTTCAATCACTACCCGAGGCACACTTTCTTTTAAGGGATGAAAATCACCCCTGCTAAACACACCAATGTGTATCATGCGGATGGAGCCTGTCGGCAAATACAAGGCTTGCTGCCCAACCGTCAGCGTATAGCTTTTCCCCAATTGTTGCTGCAAATACAGCACCAATCGCGCTTTTAACCAGGCTTGCAAGGGTTGGTCGGCCAGTAACTGATGTGTTCCTGACTGAATATCCCCTTTTATCGGTACGGGCTCGCCTTCATCCATTTCATAGACCAAGCCTGGGTCTTGTACCACCCTTCCCGAGAATACGAGATCCATCCCGTCTGAGGCCAATTGACCACCAAACTGAGCCTTAGGGTATTGTTTGAGCTCGCGGGCAAAAGTCGTTTTTAGTTGTTCCACGATCTCATCCGTTACCGCAAAAGACTGCCCGGCACTGGCCTTCTTAAACAAATCATGCTTAATACCAGTCTGCCGGTGCATCTCGGTGTACGAAATACCATGCTGTTGTTTTAATCTTTTAATGATTCGGACGAATTCTTGCTTGATAGGAGTTAGTTGATCCATTGGTGTGTGCTATACAAATATATAAACTTTTTGAATTAAATCACAATTTTTCACTTTTGTGTGCGAAATTATTTTAGGTTTAACATTTTCCAACTCGTTTTTTCTGCTTCCTCAATTTTTATGAAATAACTTCCTGCCGGGATAGACGGTAGTTGTATTTCACGCTGAACTGGCAAAGCCATGACTTGCTGTCCACTTAGCGTGTAAAGCACTATTTTATTCACTTTCGTGAAATTTAGCCCTTCTAGTCGCAACCAACCACTACTTGGATTTGGAAAAATCCGAATCTCTTCCGCTACTTCGACCGTGCTGGTCGTTAGTTGGCAATCTTGAATTTGGATCACCATATCTTCCTTCAAGTTTATTTCTTGCCGGACTTCTTCGCCATTGCATTCATAAATCAACTCATACTTTCCTTTAAAGCCTCGAATACTCGCATCGCCATTATTGTCGGTAAGTAAGTCTGTTTCTGGTGTCCACCAATCTTGATATACCTTTTCTACAAATGCTTCACCCGATGGTTTTAGGCTCCAATCCATATTAAAAATCGGAGCATTACTCAACCAATGACTACCATCCCAGAAACCCCACATCATAAAACCATCTGCTGCCGGATGACTAAATAATACCGTCAAATAATCGGCCATATACTGTCCCGCGAGTTCTTCATCCATATCTACCACATCAAATTCAGTGACCTTGAACGGCAAACCAAATTGCTGGTAATAATCATCAAATAAATCATACAGAAACTCAGGTGCAATTGGATAACCCCTCAAATGTGACTGAAACCCTATACCACTTACCGGCGCATTCGCATCGAGCAACTCCTGAATAAATCCCTGATACCGATCAATCAATTCGCGATTGAAGCCACCACCTGCCAAGGTTACATAATCATTGATGTAGCGCCCTACTTCAGGGGCAATATCCTGTGCTGTTTCAAAGGCTTCTACATAGTATTCCCGACCAGTGTCGTATTCGGCGGAAGCCTGAAAAGCATATTCCAAATCGCGCACTGTGGTGATCTCATTTACCACATCCCAATCTTCTATCCAATCGCCTAATCCAGGGTAAGTCATTAGGTCTTGCATGTGCTGCTGGTGACGATTTTTGACGTAAGTCACATCCCCCAGATTATCACAAATGTCGGTCGGCACATGATTACAGCCGGGCCACAAAAGCGTATGCCCGCGTAGGTGAATGCCGTGCTCAGTCAGCCATGCGGCAGCCGAAGCCGCTTGTTCAGGACTGCCAATCCACTGTTCTTCCCAGCCATCCCATTTCAGGGCATTTTCAAATACTACCCAGTTGAAACCATGCCCTTGCCCATCGACATCCAGTATTTTTTCCTGATACATTTCGTTTTCACAATTATTACCCTGAAACCGGCAACCTACCACAGCCGTCCCAAACGGGAAGTCGTGTTGTAGCATGTTCACCCTTACGGGAAATGCCGGAATAGGTTGACCATCCGTGTTCGTAACCTCAATTTTTAAGTTGGCCTTTCGGTAAATATCAATGCGTTCAGCAGCCGCTGTCCGCCAACTAGCATTCGGTTCCTGACCTTCATAACTATCGTTGTGCAATTGCTGCGGCAAATCTTCCAAAGCGACACTCTGACCATAATTGATGGCTGCCAGGCCAGCCACTTGGATTTTTTGCTCCATTTGACCAATGTGAAACGTAAATTTGCCTTCATTAGGCGCGTAGCTGCGCTGCGCCTCAAATGGAATCAGGAATCGAAGCCATTCGCTTCGCAAAGGTGGCTGGTAGATAAAATCTTTGTCGTAAGGATCCTCGTTTTCTTCGAATATGAGTACACCCGTTCCCTGAGCAAAAACAGCTTCCAAATTGCGAACCCAAACCACGAGCAAGAGGCGGTCGCCCTGAGTAATGACCGTCTGATTGTTGAGGCCGGCGGCATTTTCCCAAACATTGTTTCCGGCTACGGCTACATCAAGTTCAACGGCCTGTGAAAAGGGCATATCTTCAACCGGTACTATGGCTTTTGTACAACCATAATGAAATAAAACATTGTTGGTTGTAGCTTCCGAATCGAAAAAAATAAATTCGCCGGAAGGCAAACTATACTCTGTACTTAGCTCTTCTAGTAATTGTGCATGATAAGCATCTTGAGCAGTAAGCTGGAAAGCAGAAAAAAGAAAAAGCAGCAGAAAAAATCGCATCTTAAAGTTGTTTTGTTTTGAAAGATAAGAAACTTATTTGGGCGAAGAGCTCCACCCTCGGGCTATCTTTGTCGCCCTCTGTTTTTTGATTACTTTTACACGCTCAAAAATGAAATTACGCTATGTCAAAAGTCGAAGAATTTAATGCCTATCGGGCCAAAATGAATGAAAAGATTCTGGCGGAGGATAACAGAGTCCTCAAAAGATTCTTTAATTTAGATACGAATGCTTATCAAGATGGAGCCCTCGACAAAAAGACCAAAGAATTGTTAGGTCTGGTGGCATCTATGGTGTTGCGATGTGATGATTGTATTGCCTATCATCTCGGCAAATGTTTTGATTTGGGCGTAAGCCGTGCACAGGTATTTGAAGTGTTTGCCATCGCTAATCTGGTCGGAGGTTCGATTTGTATTCCGCATACACGACGTGCAGTAGAATTTTGGGAAGCTTTAGAAGAAGAAAACGCATCAAACTAAATGGAGACAGCACAAAGCAAATATTTAGACAAACTTAATACTGTTCAAAAACAAGCCGTCACGGCTACAGAAGGCCCCGTGCTTGTCGTAGCAGGCCCCGGCTCTGGAAAAACTCGAGTACTGACTTTTCGGATCGCGTACCTGATTGAAAAAGGCGTGCCGCCTTGGCAAATTCTGACCCTGACTTTTACTAATAAGGCTGCTCGTGAAATGAAAGAGCGAATTGCCAAAGTTGTAGGCGATAAGGCTAATCAGGTTTGGGCCGGTACTTTTCACTCGATTTTTGCGCGCATCTTGCGCGTGGAAGCGGACAAAATTGGCTATCCATCCAATTTTACCATCTATGATAGTGATGATACCAAAAGCGTTATCACCAAAATTATCAAGGATCTCAACCTCGATAAGAATGCCTACAATGCGAATGCTATTCGTTCGCGTATTTCTTCGGCCAAAAGCAATTTGATTACGCCGGTGCTTTACGCAAAAAATGAAGAACTTATGCAACAGGATCGCATGAACAAACGACCTCATTTGCATAAAATATATAAAGAGTATACAGCTCGCTGCAAAAAAGCAGGAGCAATGGATTTTGACGATCTGTTGTATCGCTTGTTCGAATTGTTTCAGCGTAATCCGGATAATGTACTGGATAAGTATCGCGAGAAATTTAAGTATTTGCTGGTTGATGAGTTTCAGGATACCAACCAATTGCAGTATGCTATCATTCGTAAGCTGGTTAATTACGATAAAAGTCCGCGCAACATTTGTGTGGTGGGTGATGATGCACAGAGTATCTATGCTTTCCGGGGTGCAACGATACAGAATATCCTCGATTTTGAAGAAGATTTTAAGACGTACGGGATTCAGGTGTACAAGCTGGAGCAAAATTATCGCTCTACTGAGCATATTGTGCAAGCAGCCAATGAATTGATCATGAATAATCGGCGCCAGATTCAGAAAAAAATCTGGTCGGATAAAGGAAGTGGCCTTCCGATCAATGTCATCAAGGCAATGACCGATAGTGAAGAAGGAAAACGAGTGGCCGATACTATCGTAGAGCAGAAAAATCGCATGCACCTCAAAAATAAGGACATTGCGATTTTGTATCGAACCAACTCTCAATCCAGAATTTTTGAGGAATATTTGCGTCGCTACAATGTACCTTATAAAATTTTTGGTGGGCAGTCGTTCTATCAGCGCAAAGAGATCAAAGACCTGATTGGGTATCTGCGCATGATTGTGAATCCGAAAGATGAGGAAGCACTACGACGCGTGATCAATTTCCCGAAAAGGGGAATCGGACAGTCCTCGATCGACAAAATAGCACAGCAAGCTGCTGCGGAAGGCAAAACGATGTGGGAGACCCTGCCAACGGCACAAGTAGGTAAGCGCGCAAAAAGCTCGATTGACGAATTTGTGGGTATGATTAAGCGCGCTACCAAGAAAGACGAAACCGAAAATGCTTACGAAACAGCTTACTACATGGCCAAACAATCGGGCCTGATTGATTTGCTGAAAACAGACAATACCGTGGAAGGCATGGGCCGCTTGGAAAACTTCAATGCCCTGCTGGATGGTATCAAGTCTTTTGTAGAAGACGATACGGTAATTGATACCGAAACACTGCCGGATAAGTCGCTGGCGACTTATTT
>JALEHC010000179.1 GCA_022763215.1 Saprospiraceae bacterium | reverse complement strand
TTATGGAATTACTTCAGTTGGTTAGAAAAAATATTCGTTCTCTGAAGCCTTATTCTTCGGCTCGTTCTGAGTTTAAAGGAAGTGCTGAAGTTTTTTTGGATGCGAACGAAAATCCATACGAAACAGGCCTCAATCGCTATCCCGATCCCTTGCAGCGTGCCTTGAAAAAAGAAATTGCGGCATTCAAAGGTGTGCATCCGGAGCAAATTTTCCTGGGGAACGGAAGCGATGAAGCTATCGACTTGCTAATTCGGATATTTTGTGAGCCGCGTGTCGATCAGATTATGATCCTACCCCCTACTTATGGTATGTATCGGGTAGCGGCCGACATCGCAGATGTAAGCATTACAGAAGTTCCGCTTCGGACAGACTTTCAGCCGGACGTAGCTGGGATTTTAGCGAAAGCGACACCACAGACGAAGTTATTGTTTTTGTGTAGCCCGAATAATCCAACAGGCAATAGCTTTGATCCTGCGATTATTGAAGAATTACTGATGTCATTTAGTGGGATTGTAGTCATTGATGAAGCCTATATCGACTTTTCAGAGCAAGAAAGTTTTACCAAATTGATTGCTCTGTACCCAAAATTAGTGGTAATGCAAACCTTCTCTAAGGCGTGGGGTTTAGCTGGAATTCGGCTCGGAATGGCATTTGCGCAAGCGCGCACCATACAGCTTTTCAACAAGGTAAAACCACCATACAATATCAATCAGCTTACGCAAAATGCGGCACTCGAAGCGCTACAAAACAAGGCTCAATACGAAAATTGGCTGCATGAAATTTTGGTGGAGCGGCAGCAACTAGAAGAAGCACTAAAGCTGCTGCCAATGGTACAAAAAGTATATCCATCAGATGCCAATTTTTTGTTGGTAAAAGTAGATGCTCCGAATAAGCTATATCAATATCTAATTGAAGAAAAAATTATCGTTCGCAATCGCTCCACGGTTTTACTGTGTGAAGGCTGTCTGCGTATCACCGTTGGCCGACCAGAAGAAAATTGTCGATTGCTGGAAGGATTAAAAAAATACAAAAACTGATGCAAAAAATACTTTTTCTCGATCGGGATGGCACACTAATCAAAGAACCACACGATTATCAGATCGATTCATTTGAAAAGCTTGAATATTATCCAAAAGTATTTCAATACTTGGCAAAAATTGTTCAAGAACTCGATTTTGAATTGGTGATGATCACGAACCAAGACGGACTGGGAACGGATGTTTTTCCAGAAGAAACGTTTTGGCCAGTACATAATCACATGATGAAAACCTTTGAAAATGAAGGCATCACTTTCAAAGAAGTGTTTATCGACAAAACGTATGCCAAGGACAATGCACCCACCCGAAAACCAAATACCGGACTACTCACCGAGTATATAGAAGGCGATTTTGATTTGGCTAACTCATATGTGATTGGAGATCGACTCACAGATATAGAGCTTGCTAAAAATCTAGGAAGTAAAGGAATTTGGCTTAATAATGATCCAGAATTAGGAGCAGAAGAATTAGCAGGCGACAAGGCCGCATTAGCGGATACACTAGCTTTGACCACGACAGATTGGGCCGATATTTATCGTCACCTCAAGCTCAAAAACAGAACGGCAAGTGTAAGGCGAACCACTAAGGAAACAGATATACAGATCGAACTAAATCTGGATGGAAGTGGACAGTCTGACAATAGTACCGGATTGGGCTTTTTTGATCACATGTTGGATCAATTAGCTAAACACTCTGGTAGTGATTTGAACGTACAAGTGAAAGGGGATTTGCATATAGATGAGCACCATACAATCGAGGATACGGCCTTGGCTTTGGGCGAAGTGTTTCTAACTGCGCTGGGCGACAAAATGGGCATTGAGCGTTATGGTTTCTGCTTACCGATGGATGATTGTCTAGCACAAGTGGCGATTGACTTTGGTGGGCGGCCGTGGTGCGTGTGGGAAGCAGATTTTAAGCGAGAAAAAATAGGGGAAATGCCAACCGAAATGTTTTTCCATTTTTTCAAATCATTTAGTGATGCGGCACGATGCAATTTGAATATCAAAGCAGAAGGCGATAATGAGCACCACAAAATCGAGGCAATTTTTAAAGCATTTGCGAAAGCAATCAAAATGGCCAAACGACGTGATTTGAATAATATGCAATTGCCTTCTACCAAAGGAATGCTCTAAAAATAAAAGTATGTCAGTTGCAATTATCGACTATAATGCCGGGAATGTGCGGTCTGTACTTTTTGCCATGGAACGCCTAGGGGTGCAGGCACAACTTACTTCTGACCATGCCGCCATTCGGTCTGCCGAAAAGGTCATCTTTCCAGGAGTAGGCGAAGCCAATACAACCATGCGATTTTTACGGGAAAAAGGCTTGGATAAACTCATTCCTACTCTGCAACAGCCGGTACTTGGCATTTGTCTGGGCATGCAATTGTTGTGCCGTCATTCGGAAGAAAATGACACGCCTTGTCTGGGTATTATACCGCAGCAAGTGAAGCGATTTGTGCCAAAGCAAGGCGAAAAAGTACCGCACATGGGCTGGAATCAGATTGCTGATTTGAAAGGAGGCCTATTTGACGAAAGTCAGGAAAATAAGTACGTCTACTTTGTCCATAGCTACTTTGTGGAGAAAGGGCCATATACAACAGCCATCTGTGATTACACCCTACCGTACAGTGCCGCTTTACAAAAAGATAATTTTTATGCTACCCAATTTCACCCCGAAAAATCTGGTTCAGTGGGGGCTGCTATTTTGGAAAACTTTCTGAAACTATAATCATGGAAATCGTACCTGCAATTGATATCATTGATGGAAAATGTGTTCGTCTGACCCAGGGCGATTATCAGCAAAAAAAGGTTTATAACGAAGATCCGCTGGAAGTCGCAAAAAGCTTTGAAGATGTAGGGATTCGGCGATTACATTTAGTGGATTTGGATGGTGCTAAAGCCAGTCGAATCATCAATCAGTCGGTGTTGGAGCGTATTGCCAGCAACACCAATTTACACATTGACTTTGGAGGTGGGCTCAAGTCTGATGAGGATGTTCGTATTGCGTTTGAGGCGGGTGCCCAGCAGATAACTGGTGGTACAATAGCGGTAAAAAAGCCAGAAGTTTTTCTGAGTTGGTTGGAAAAATACGGGGCAGAAAAGATTATTCTCGGAGCTGATACCAAAAATGGCCGCATTGCGGTCAGTGGGTGGCAGGAAGAAAGTGAGCTCGAATTACTGAGCTTTCTGAAAGACTATCATCAAAAGGGGATTCGCTATGTGATTTGCACTGATATTTCGAAAGATGGTATGTTGCAGGGCAGTGCTCAGGAGTTGTATCGGCTTATTTTGAAGGAACTGCCAGACTTGCAACTCATTGCCAGCGGTGGCGTGTCGAGTATAGCGGATGTTGTTGCCTTGCGGCAAATAGGTTGCCAGGGGGCAATTATTGGAAAGGCTATTTATGAAGGGAAAATTAGTTTAGCAGAGCTGAGCGAGTTCTAAACGCAAGGGATTTCCAAAAAAAATAGAATATGTTAGCAAAGAGAATTATACCCTGTCTGGATATCAAAGACGGTCGCACGGTAAAAGGAGTCAATTTTGTTGACCTTCGCGATGCGGGTGATCCGGTAGAATTGGGGAAACTCTATAGCGAAAAAGGAGCTGACGAACTGGTTTTTCTGGACATTACAGCTACTCATGAAAAGCGGAAAACGCTCGCTTCGCTCGCTCGCCAGATTGCTCACAACTTGAATATTCCCTTCACCATAGGTGGCGGGATTCGTTCAGTGGATGATGTAGGTGTGTTACTGGATTCTGGAGCCGATAAAATTTCGATTAATTCAGCTGCCGTGCGTAATCCTGCATTGATTGATGATTTGGCAAAGCAATTTGGGAGCCAATTTGTTGTCGTAGCCGTTGATGCCAAACAGGTAAATGGCGAATGGATTGTATTTCTGAGTGGTGGTCGAGTACAGACAGAAGTTCGATTGCTAGACTGGGTAAAAGAATGTCAGGAGCGCGGAGCTGGTGAAATTCTCTTTACCTCCATGAACCATGATGGTACCAAAGCCGGATTTGCGAATCAGGCCTTGGCTCAGGTTTCTGATGCCTTGAGTATCCCTGTGATTGCGTCGGGCGGAGCGGGTACGATGGAGCACTTTTACGACACCTTTACAGCGGGAAAAGCAGATGCAGGACTGGCAGCCAGTATTTTTCACTTTCGTGAAATCGAAATTGCAGATTTGAAACAGTATTTACACCAACGCGGAATTCCGGTGCGCTTAAATGATTAAATATGGGGCCTATACAAATAACCGATATAGAAAAACTGGATTTTAAAAAAGGCGACGGTCTGTTGCCCGTCATTGTGCAGGATGCGAGCAGCCAAACTGTCCTCATGCTGGGGTACATGAACGAAGCAGCTTTGCGCAAAACATTTGACGAAAGTCGGATTACCTTTTTCAGTCGGAGCAAACAACGATTATGGACGAAGGGCGAAACTTCGGGTAATTTTCTGGAATTGGTGGAATTGCGAACCGACTGCGATGCAGACGCGCTGCTGGCTAAAGTACATCCCGTAGGCCCGGTATGCCATACTGGCAAAGACACCTGTTTTGATGAAACTAAGTGACGGATCAAAATTATGGATAAGTAAAATTTGTCAGCACAAAATGATTGAACTAATTGATGATAAGATAATTAG
>JALEHC010000020.1 GCA_022763215.1 Saprospiraceae bacterium | reverse complement strand
TTGCCGCAGGTATGAGTAAAGGTGTTCAGTTCCTGATGCGTAAAAACAAGATCGAAGTTATCATGGGAACTGGTAAATTGCTTCGTGGCAAAAAGGTGGAAGTTACTGCCGAAGATGGCAGCAAAAAAGAATATACTGCCGAGCATATTATTATTGCTACTGGTGCTCGTGCTCGCGCTTTGCCAAATATTCCAATCGACGGTAAAAAAATTATTGGCTATCGCGAAGCGATGACGCTCGAAAAGCAGCCTAAAAAGATGATTGTTATCGGTGCTGGTGCCATCGGTACAGAGTTTGCTTACTTCTATAGCTCTATCGGTACAGAAGTAACGGTTGTGGAATATATGGAGCAAGGCCTCGTTCCAAGAGAAGATGCAGATGTTTCTAAAGAACTAAACAAAATCTATAAGTCTAAAGGGATTACAGTTCTCGGAAATACAGCAGTTGAAAAGGTTGAAACCAAAGGACGTGGCTGCACGGTTACGGTGAAAAACCGTAAAACTGAAAAAGTGGAAGAAATCAAGTGTGATGTGGTGCTTTCTGCTGCAGGTGTTGCTCCAAATACTGAAAACATCGGTCTGGAAGCGCTTGGTATCAAAACAGAAAGAGGTATTCTTCAGGTAGATGAATTCTATCGTACCAATGTAGCTGGTATTTATGCAATCGGTGACATCGTCCCTGGCCCTGCCTTGGCACACGTAGCTAGTGCGGAGGGGATTATTTGCGTAGAGAAAATCGCTGGACATAATCCGGAACCGCTCGATTACAACAATATTCCTTCTTGTACGTACTGTGTTCCGGAAGTTGCTTCTGTGGGTTATACAGAGCAAGCGGCTAAAGATGCTGGCTATGATATCAAAGTGGGTAAATTCCCATTCAGTGCATCAGGTAAGGCAAGTGCAGGTGGCGTTAAAGGTGGTTTTGTAAAAGTAATCTTCGACGCTAAATATGGAGAATTCCTAGGCGCACATATGGTTGGAAACAACGTAACAGAAATGATCGCAGAGGTAGTCGCAGCCAGAAAACTGGAAACGACTGGCCACGAGATCATCAAATCAGTTCACCCTCACCCTACGATGAGTGAAGCGGTGATGGAAGCAGCAGCAGCTGCATACGGCGAAGTAATTCACTTGTAAAATATACCAGGAGGGCGTCCATTGTGGCGCCCTTTTTAATTAATAACCTTCCTGACTTCTTCGAGCAGTTGTTCAATTAATCGCTTACGCTCGACGATTATGTCGGCACTTCCTGCCATTTGTTGGGTAACTTCTATTTGGTTACCGGTTGAACTAACTAATGCCCCTTGCGGGAAACTCACCTCCACGGGTATCTTTCCATCCGTTGGAATTCGACCAATCTTGGAAACTTCTCCTTCAAATGCTCCAAATTCTTCGAACGGATAGCTGGCTAACTTGATGACAACCCTTTGACCAGTTTGTAATTTCCCCGAACCTTCAATCGGAAGTTCCATTTTTCCACGGGTTTCCTTTGTTTCAGTAGGCATCACAACCATCAGCTCCGTTTCTTTTTTGACTACTTGGTTATCACCTATACCATCTTTTATCAAAACGATTCCATGGATCGGAGAACTCAGGAGGTATTCTTTCTTCCACTCAATTAATTCTCGGCGAAGGCGATTAAAACTCTCCACCAATTGATTTCTCTTTATTCGGATGTCTTTACTACTGCTACCACCATCACCATTTTTTCGGTCTTTGAGTAATTCAACTTCGAGTTGATCTTCTTTGATACTTGAATTTACCGCCGAAAGCTCTCTTTCTTTTGAAAGTAATTTGGCTTCATTATTTCTAACTTCTGCAATGCCTAGCCTCCCTTGTTTGTAAAGGTTTTGAGCTCTGGTGAGATCTTTTTCTGCAATATCAATTTCCTTGTCTAATCTAGCTTTTTGCTTCCGTTGACTAGAAATCCCGTTTTGCAATTGCTTGATCTGGCGATCTATTTGCCTTTGATTGACTTCTTCACTATCGTCCGCCAAGGTTGACTGTAAGAGTTTTTTCTTCTCTTTAAAATTAAATACCGCATCTTGTAAAGGCCCTAACACCAAATCGGAAGGTATATTTAGATCGAGCAGGGAGGTATCCGAATCAATATCCTCGTATTGTAGCAGATAATTCTCCAGTGTCATCACATCCGCAAATTCTCCATCACTTTTAAATACGGCAAGTGCTTCGTCAGCTTCTACTTCTTCTTCATTGCGTACCAAGATACGCTCAATGTATTTATATTCATCTGCTATCAATCGTCTTGGTGGATCAGACGCAGAAACCATTATACTGGCTTGTACGGTATCGGGATACTTAATAAAATAGCTGGCCCAACCTAGCACCAATACCGCAAAAAAGGCAATGGATGAGCCCCAGGTCACCAAATAAGATGGCGGTGTGCCTAATATTTCCTGAACTTCCTCACTTCTGATATCAATATTATTCGAATCGTCCATTATGCACCTAACTCTAACTGATTTCTAATTAATTGATAATATGCCCCTCTTTCATAAGTCAATTCGTCGTGTGTACCTTGTTCTACTATTTCTCCTTTATCCAATACCACTATCTTGTCGGCATTCATTACAGTGCTCAATCGATGTGCTACTACAACTACTGTTCTATTTCTAAAAAACTCATCCAGATTTTCCATAATGATCATCTCATTATAAGAATCCAATGCAGATGTGGCTTCATCAAAGAATATGTAATCCGGATTTTTATAAACCGCCCGAGCAATCAATAACCTTTGCTTTTGGCCTTGACTAAGCCCTACCCCATTACGACCGATCTTCGTATTATAGCCAAGCGGCAATGATTCAATAAATGATTGAATATTAGCAACTTTTACAGCCTGTAGCAGGCGATCTTTATCAATAATTTCGCTGCCAAGCGCGATATTTTTAGCTATAGAATCACTAAAAATATAACCATCCTGCATCACTACACCACACTTTTCTCGCCATAATCTATTGTGCAGATTATTCAGATTAACATCCCCCACTCGGACAACCCCATCCGTAGGTGGATAGAAATTTAGCAGCAGCTTCAAAATGGTCGTCTTCCCGCTTCCACTAGTTCCAACAATAGCCGTTGTTTTTCCTTTCGGAATATACAAATCAATACCTTTCAAAACCATAGGCGAATGAGGTCCATCATATTGAAAATGCACATTTTCAAAGCTCAAACCGCCATATTCTGGTAGCAAGGTAATCTTCTCTCCTAGTTTATTTTCATCTTCCCGCAAATGAATTTCATTCATCCGCTCAAGACTAATTTTTGTCTCCTGATAAGATCTAACAAAATCAATCAACTGGTTGAATGGTGAGTTTAGCTGACCAACTATAAACTGAATAGCCACCAACATACCGATCGTCATCTCTCCTTTGATTACAAAATATGCTACAACGGTAGTGATGACTAAGTTTTTTACCTGACTAATAAATTGCGAACCAGAACGCTGAAATTGCTCAATTCGAAGTGCACTTTGGCTGGTGTGGAATAGCTTAGCCTGTATATGCTCCCATGCCATTCGCTTTTGTTTCTCTGCATTATGGAGCTTAATTTCCTGCATCCCATTAATGAGTTCCATCAGATTATTCTGATTATCAGCAGACTGGTCGAAGTGACGATAATTGATCTCCCTTCTATACTGCATAAACAGGAAAATCCAGGTGAAATTAAGCACCGTCCCTGCCAGAAAAATCAGAAAAACAGGAACACTCCAAAACGACAATACAATCAAAAAAGCGAGTATATTGAAAAAAGAAAATACAGAAATCAAGGAAGTAGAAGTCAGAAAGTGCTGTGCCTTAGAATGATCTGCAATCCGCTGCATCAAATCCCCCGTCAAGCGAGAATCAAAGAAACGGATAGGCAACCTCGTAAGCTTTGCCAAAAAATTGGAGAGCATACTTATATTCACTCTTACACTTACGTGCAATAATATCCAACTCCTTATAAAGTCTACGAATGCTTGCGCAAAATACAAGACGAAATAGCCACCAAATATCAGATAGACAAAGTTGAGCTCATCTTTTCGTATACCTACATCAACCATGCCTTTGATCAAAAACGGAAAGACAATCTGCAAAATAGTACCCAATACCAGACCAATAATAATCTGAACAATCAGATAACGATACTTCGCAAAATAAGATAAAATATACCCAAAGTTAGCTCTGTCAACGGTTTCACCTGTATTCTTAAAGAACTCAGGAGTTGTTTCCAATAACAGCAGTACGCCCATTTCCTCACCATCTTCATAATCACTAATCCAGTGCGACATGAACTCCTCTCTTGTCAGCCGATGCTTACCCGAAGCAGGGTCAGCAATCCACACATACTTTTTGTTAGCTTTATAGACGACAACAAAGTGTTCCTGGTCCCAATGGGCTACACAAGGCAAGGGAATATCTCTGGAAAGTCGGTCAAAAGTGGTTTTTAGTGCTAGTGATTGCAAACCTATTTCTTCGGCTGCATCACTGATACCCAGCAGATTGACCCCGAGCTTTCCCATATGGGTAAGCTCGCGAAGTGATTCCAGCGAATAGTATCGACCAAAATAACGAGCGATCATGCGGAGGCAACTTGCCCCGCAATCCATTGCATCTAGTTGTTGGTAAAATGGAAAGCTTTTTGCCATAAATCCTACTGTCTTCCTTTCAAATCGAATTAAAAAGCTAAATAAATACAACCAAAAACGGATTTGTTTATTGGTTGCAGTTCAGCTTAGGCCTATTTCACTGGAAGTATTTTGGACAATTTATCCGTTTATGTCTTTGAAAATCCGTTAATTGTCCATCATGGCAATATAAGATTTGCTGGCATTTTTTGCTACATTTCGCTTACTTTTTTAGCAAAACAGGGTTTTATAAGTAGATTTTTTTATTATACATTAATTTTATTCCCCCATTTCAATCCCCAACTCATAAAGTCTTAGCATTATTTCAAAAATACCTTTCCTTTGCATAATTTTCGGCTTTATACCAAATCTGCTGTATGAACAATAGTTTTATCTCTGTAATCACCGTCTTACATTCACCTCATGAACTTCGACAGCTTCCGGGTATGTTGAATGCGATCCATCCGGTCTTACAGCAGCATTTTGCAGACTTTGAAATCATACTCGTCAATAATGGTATCCATGAGACTTTAACCGAATTTATCGATCCGTTACCGGATGCACTTAAACACAACATTTTTCTCGTCAAATTATCCAATCAAACGATCCGGAACCATGCTATCCTCGCTGGCCTCGATCGCTCTAATGGCGATTATACCGTGTTATTCGAGCAAGCATTTACACACAAACCGGAGATTATTCTTGAGCTTTACAACAAATCTAGAGAGGGGTACGATATTGTTTACCTTCGCGCCATCAATAAAAAACGAAAAACAGGACTTGGTCTGTTCTACCGTATTTTCTATTACATCCTCAGGCATTATTCCGACCTGAAAATTGATGAAAATGCACATAATACCCGCATTATTTCCAGACGAGCGCTGAACTCTATTTTGCGCTTACGCGAAAATTTGCGCTATATGAAGGCCATTTATTCTATGGTAGGATACCAAACCATTCATATCGAAGTTCCTGAACAAGTAGAACCTGCCGTGGAAGAAAACCTTGGAGATCGTTTCAAAACTTCTTTGATCGCCATAACTTCCTACACTACGTTTCTTCGGTCTTTACTGCTGGGTATTTTTATCTTTTCTTCTCTTTTTCTGGTCATGGTAGTCGTCAACGCACTTAAAGTAAAATTTACGGGCATCGACTTATTTGGAAATGTCGGGCAAGCAGTAGATGGGTGGACATTCCTGGTGATATTGATTGCGGTATTTTTTGCCATTACTTGTTTGAATCTCTACATCATATCCATCTATCTGTCAAATATTTATGCAGAAATCAAACAACGACCTTTATATATCATCGAATCCGTTAAACGGTTTTAAGCTGTTTTTCCAACCATTTCTGAATAACTGAAAAGACTTCTTCTCGATGAAAGTCATTATGAATTTCATGATAACTATCAGGAATTAATTCGTATTGCTTTTCGCTACTTAATCGCTCCGTAAATCCTTTGCTCGCCTTTGGCGAGGTGATTTGATCTTCAGCTCCATGCAAAACCAAAACCGGCACCGGGAATGCGCCCTTAAATTGATCAAGTTCGCTGGCTGCTTCATCCATAGCTACAGCACAACCAACAGATATTTTATTATGCACTAGTGGATCGCTAGTGTAGGCTTTTACTTCCTTTTCATCCTTCGAAATTTGTTTCGGATCTAGCCCATTAGGTATTGCAAATGCAGGAAATACTCGGTTAATCAATCTCGCAACGGATTCGAGGGCCGCAGCTGGTGGTTTACCAAGCTGTATCCACGGAGCGGAACTGATGACTAGGTCTGCGCTTGATTTTTGCCGCAAGGCATGAGACAAAACGAGACAACCACCCATGCTATGACCATAAAATATTACAGGCAAATTTGGATAACGCTTCTTACATTGAGCAAGCAAACCATCAATTTCTTCCAGCAAAGCTTGCAATGATGGTGCATGGCCTCTTTTACCTCCAGATTGGCCATGTCCACGCCTATCATACCCCACAACTGCGTATCCTTTCTCATTCAGAAATGTAGCCACATGATCGTAGCGACTGATGTGCTCGCCAAGACCATGTACCAGACCAATGACCGCTTTAGGATCGTTTAGTGGCCATTCTTTTCCAAAAATATCAATACCATCTTTGGTTGTCCAATAAAATTCTTTTGCAGTCATGAGGGTTTATTTGTGTAATGGAGTTGTACCAGACCACTCGCAAATGTTTTGGTCTCTTTCAATTTCAAAAGGTGCTTGGGAAAACCTTCCTGAAATAGGCGCTTCCCTTTGCCCAATAATATCGGTAATATGGAAATTATATACTCATCAATCAGTCCTTCTTCTAAAAATGCTTTTACAACGGATGCTCCGCCATCACAGTAAATATGCTTTCCCGACTTTCGTCGAATATCACGCAGAAGCTCACTCGGCGAACCATTATACCAGGTGATACCTTCCCTTTCGGGAAATGAGCGAGTCGTCAAAACATAACAAGCATCGTATTGCCTGGCAGCAGGAAAATCTCCGATAAGATTCAGGACGACTTCATAGGTTTTACGGCCAACGATGTAGGTGTCAATTCCTTTCGTAAAGGCGGCATAACCATAATCTTCTCCCTCCTGTTCAGCAATTGACAGCCATGAAATGTCATCTTCTGGCCCAGCCAGATAACCATCTAGGCTCATAGAGATGTAGAGAAATACTTTGCGTTTATTCAATGCGTTCACCTGATTTATATTCAATAATCCGGCCTCCCGGGTATCTGCTTTCCAACAATTCGCGATAAAATTTCATCGCTTGATCCTCTGTTTTAAATTCACCTAACATATAGGAGTATTTTCCATTTCTTTTTTGATCAAAAAATAGGTTACCATGTCTGAAAAACAAATAATGGTCAGCAGGTAGTGCTTTTGCCGCGGTAACGATTTCTACCCGATAACCAGTGAAGTTGGCAGGTACTTTTTCTACACTTGCCTCAATATCGACTTCCACCGGAATCTCTGTTTCTGTAAAAACTTGAGGACTATTTTCTAATTCATATTCATAAGTTTCCGGTTTTAATTGATCTCTTCTTATTTTTTTGCGTTTTACTTTTTTAGCATCGTCGCCAATAGCAAAAGGTTTATCAAATTCTTCATTTTCGACTGTTTCCTCCACATATTCATACTGCTTCCAGGCAGGAGGAATAGAGTCAGATCGATAATACGGATAATATCTGCTTGATTTGTCGCTTTTCTGCTGTGCGATAGCAAAACTTTGCACAAAAAGTATTAGAATAAAGGCCAAAACCGGTCTCATAGCGCAATTATTTTAATATGTTCAAGGGAATACACTGACAACAAGGTAGTTGTTTAGCCTCAATTTTGCAAAAAAACAAATTACATGAATCTACGAATCATATTCATGGGAACCCCTGATTTTGCTGTTCCTTCACTCGATATCCTGGTACAAAACAATTATAATGTCGTTGGCGTCATCACTACAACCGATAAATATGGTGGTCGTGGTAAAAATAAATTGCTGGAGTCACCAGTCAAAAAATATGCCGTCAAACATGGGATCAAAGTCCTTCAGCCCAAAAACTTAAAGGCCCCAGATTTTATTGAAGAACTTAGATCCCTTGAAGCAAATCTACAGGTCGTCGTTGCTTTTCGTATGCTTCCAGAAGTCGTCTGGAATATGCCTGAATACGGAACTTTCAATTTGCACGGCTCCTTGCTCCCCAAATACCGAGGTGCTGCGCCGATCAATTGGGCAGTGATTAATGGTGAGTCAGAAACTGGCGTTACTTCTTTCTTCCTGCAACACGAAATTGATACCGGCGACATGATTTTTCAAGAAAAAATGCCAATCGAAGAAAATGATACAGCAGGTGATGTCCACGACCGAATGATGCTGCTTGGCGCAAAAACAGTACTCAAAACTGTTCAGGCCATCGAAAAAGGTAATGCACCTACCCAAAAGCAGGATGATACCCTAGCGACCAAAGCACCCAAAATATTTAGGGAAACCTGCGAAATTAACTTTGATCAGCCAACTCAAAAAGTTCATGACTTTATCAGAGGTCTAAGCCCCTACCCTGCTGCATGGACTACTCTTGATGACTTACAACTCAAAATTCTGAAAACCACAAAAAAAATAGACAGCCATCAACTTACACCGGGCTCTTTTGTCTCTGATAATAAAAAATCACTACAAATTGCTACTCAGGATGGCTTCATTGAAGTCCACGAACTACAGTTGCAAGGACGAAAAAGAATGAAAATCGTAGATTTTTTGAATGGTTATAAATTTGAGTAATTTTTTGTTAAAATTTTAGTTAAAAGAAAATTACAACTGAGGAAAATAAAACACCACATTAGTATGAAGAAAATTACCTTTCTATTTCTACTCTTATACTGCTCTTCCACCCTCATTTGGGCTCAGGATAGAATTACGGGCCTCCCCTTCGCTACTCGTTCTGAAGTAATTGCACAGAATGGAATGGCCTGTACCTCTCAGCCTCTAGCGACACAAATTGCATTGGACATCCTCAAAAAAGGCGGTACAGCTATTGATGCTGCTATAGCAGCCAATGCTGCACTTGGTCTGATGGAACCTACCGGCTGTGGCATTGGAGGCGACTTATTTGCCATCGTCTGGGACGCTGATAGCCAAAAGCTACATGGGCTAAATGCAAGTGGTCGTTCTCCTAAAAACCTTACGCTAGCCTATTTCAAAGAGCAAGGCATGGAGAAAAT
>JALEHC010000178.1 GCA_022763215.1 Saprospiraceae bacterium | reverse complement strand
GTTGGTATATTTATTTCCAAAATTCCCACCATTTCTTGTTTTCATTTTTTTGAATTTCAGGTTTTTTATCTTCCAACTCTTGGATATTTCTTATAATTCCCTCTTCTTGAGAAGTTCGCATTTTTTTTTCATAAAAATGAATTCCTAAATCCATTTTGAGCTGACTTTTTGCACTTTCATTGCATAAAACAAAGGTTATAAACTCTTCTGGCACCAAACAATTTATATTTAATTCCACCAAATCCTTTTCAATTATGGAGAGTAGCTCTACGATGAAATCTGGGTTCAAAGATGTCCAACTCCACTTCTCGAATTTATATAGAATTTCAGTTTTCTTCCCCATTATTAAGTACTTGCAAATATATTCAGAATTTCCTTTGAGGCGATCCAAGTTAGCCCAAAACTCTTGTTTGATAACTTCATTATTTGAATTATAAATTGGTTGAAATTCATCAATCACTTCGTACTTGAACGAACCTTTTGTAATTCGATTCAATTCTTCAAATAGATATGATATTTTATTATACAAAAAATACTGCTCAAAAATGATTGTTGACACATCATCCGAATATCTTTTTTGATATTCTTTATTATCTAAGCGAGTACAAAAAGTCCCCATTTCTCGAAGAACTAACCAGTTTGATTTTTCGCCTTCAAAATCATATTCGTTGATTTGCCGTAAAAATCCCCCTGTTCGTACATCTCCAATTAACTTCATATCGAAATCAATCCCAATTTGCTTTATCTTAGAGAGTACCTCTTTTATAGTTTCCATTTTTTATATTTTCTGCTTGCTGCCAACGATGAATATACATTTGCAATTCTTCCTTAAATGCATCAATATTGGAAACTCTTCTGATTTTGTTTCCATCCAGTTTGATATCTAAAAAGTAGTTGCCAAACCGATTTCTTAATTCAATATCATTCACTTCATGCCAGTAAAACTCGCTTCGATGAGAGCGAAAAAGGTTGATAATCAAAACGACCAGATGACCAAGGGCGATAAAAAGCCCGGTCCATAACAAAAATTCATCGCCTTTTTGAAAATATCGCAGTACAGAAAGAACCCCATAAAACACCCACAAACCAGAAGTAAATAGCGTTGTATAAAAACGCTTTTTTGCTCCGTCCGTAATTACAATTTTTTCATCCTGAAAAGTGATTTCGCAACCTTTGGTTTTAAAAGTTTGTGTTTCCATTTATGGCCTCAGTTGATTTCCAAAAATATCTTTCAGGTGCAAATACAATTCCGGTAATGCCTTTTCAAAAGCATTCGCCTCTTCAAAATAATGGACTACCGTTACCCCAAAAAGATCGATTTCTTCTTCTTTTAAATTAATGTACTCGGCAATTTGTGTCCTCGATTTTCGACTAATCTCTTCTAGCTGTAGCCAAAGTTTTTCTTCCAAATCGGGGTACCGCAAATCGGGGTAATTTAGCCGGTAAGCTTTCGCTAATTCGTATAGCCCTATATTAAAGGCCTGCTTCGGCTGCATAAAACTGTGCATCAAATGCTCGGCAGAATACAAAATCACACCATCTTCCTGATAAACTTCTGAAGTGTGAAAATCTTCTGGATATTGAGGACTTGGAAACCAAGACGGGCAAATCACAAATTTCTCAAACTGATCGAGTATAAAGGTCTCCTGACCAAACGTCATACGCACCGCTTGCATGGCAATTATTCCTTTTATGTCTTCCGGTACTTCTTCCATCGACTGGGGCATAAACTCATTCCCCATAATAAATAAGGCCATTCGTTGACGAAAGCGCTGCTGATCTGCCACATTCATTTTCTGGTAAAAAGGACTGCGCTCGAGTAGCATTTCCCGCAAAGGGGCATCGAGTTCGGGCGGATTCCGAGAATAATACCACCAGTTGATTTGAGGCGAAAAAATATATACTACCGCCAAACAAAGTACGAAGGGTACTATATATATGGCGTAATTCTCATGTACTTCCCAGGTCAAGTACAGCATAATCATAGCACCAATAGCAAAAGGAAGAGCAAGTAATCTGCCAAACATAAAAATCTTTTTTAGGATAACGTTTTCGCTTAAGAAAGGTCACAAAATATCAGAAATGACAAAAAATGCCCTTTCCCAAGACGAGATTTGTTTACTGAATTTAAATTTTTAGCGAAAATTCGCAAAAAGTCGGGCAAAGACTTTACAAAGCCTCCCAAATTGATTAGATTTGAAGCGAATTTTCGCTAATATTTAAAAATATTCCGTTATGCAAGATACAATAGTCAAATCAGACGTCCTTAAAGGAGGGGAATTTCTGATCAAACCTTCTCAACCGGAAGACACCTTCATTCCGGAGCAATTCAACGAAGAACAGAAAATGATCGAAGGCATGGTAAAGGATTATGTGACCAGCGAAATCCTGCCAAATGTTGATCGCCTGGAAAAGCAGGAAGAAGGCCTTTCTGTTGAATTGCTACAAAAAGCAGCGGAACTTGGTTTGCTGGGCTCTCACATGCCGGAAACTTACGGTGGTATGGAGCTAGATACCAATACCAACACCCTCATCTGTGAAAAACTGGGCCCTGCTGGTGGTTTTACCGTTTCTTTCGCAGCTCATACGGGTATCGGAATGTTGCCAATCCTTTACTTTGGTACAGAAGCTCAAAAAGAAAAATATTTACCAGGCCTGATCTCTGGTGAATTGCAAGCGAGTTATTGCTTGACAGAGCCTAGCTCTGGTTCGGATGCACTGGCTGCTAAAACACGTGCAGATTTGTCGGAAGACGGAAGCCATTATGTACTGAATGGACAGAAAATGTGGATTTCCAACGCCGGATTTGCCGATATTTTTATTGTATTTGCGCAGGTGGATGGTGATAAATTTACGGGTTTCATCGTTGAGCGTGATTCTGACGGACTAAGCCTCGGTGCAGAAGAAATGAAATTGGGGATCAAGAGTTCTTCTACTCGTCAGGTATTCCTCGAAAATGTAAAAGTTTCAAAAGATAATGTGCTTGGTGAAATCGGAAAAGGCCACCTGATTGCCTTTAATGTATTAAACATCGGTCGTTTCAAGTTGTGTGCGCTTTGCCTAGGTGGCGCTAAAGCAAGTGTTACCACTGCCGTGAAATACGCCAACGAACGTCACCAGTTTAAGCAGCCGATTGCCAATTTCGGTGCTATAAAGCACAAACTGGCACAGCAGGCCATTCGCCTAATGGCATCAGAAAGTGCGCTGTACCGCGTATCTAACCTGATCCAATTGAAGAATAAAGAAGAAATGGAAAAGGGCAAGACATTTGCGGAAGCAAAATTGATTGCCGCTGAAGAATATGCGATCGAATGCGCATTGTTAAAGGTTTCTGGCTCAGAAGCACTTGACTATGTGGTCGACGAAACACTACAGGTGCACGGTGGTATGGGCTACTCTGAAGAAGGAACTGCTGCCAGAGCTTACCGCGACTCCCGTAT
>JALEHC010000177.1 GCA_022763215.1 Saprospiraceae bacterium | reverse complement strand
TAATACAAGGCGATGATTCCAACCTGAATAATCTTACTTTTCGCTTCAAGCGTTATCCTTCTGATTACGAGGCTTTTGATGGCAAAGATTTAACACCCCAAGGCTTTATTGAACTAAATCCGGATGATACTTTTTGTGATTTTCTGGTGAACACTCGCTCAGATTATCAAATCTATGATAAATCAAATCGGTTACAGGTATTCCCAAATCCAGCCAGTAGTGTCCTGCAAATTCAAAACAATTTAAAGCAGTCCACACAGATTTACATATATAATGCGCTTGGGCAACTCATGCATCAGTGTTTGATAATTGAATCCACTAGCCTCGATCTAAGCGATTGGCCTTCTGGGACTTACTGGCTAAGACAGGAGAACGGTCAGACATCCAGCTTTTTGATCCAGAAATAAAATTGTTGACTTATATTTTTTCAAATTTGGCAATCCTTCTTTGTCCATTTTTCGCGAAAACGATAAAAAAGTAGATGCCTTTCGGCAAATGTTGCACAGAAACCTGTGCAGAGAAATCTTGATCGATCAAAATTTTTCCATTCAGGTCGATGATCTGACATCTATTATAATTTATTGCTTCAACTTTCAATTGAACAATCTCATTCGTAGGGTTCGGATATAGTTCTAACAGCTCGGTGCGCGTTGGCTGAGAAGTAGAAGACATAATGCCTAACTCTGGATCAACATAAATATTTCCGAAGGTAGTCGAGCCTTCCAGTACCTCGTACAGCGTATTTGGCGAAAGCCCGGTAAGCTTGTCAATATGCCCGGTTGGCCAGGTGACGACTATTGAGTCAACGATTGCATGATCGCCAATGCCGATAATTTCTGTGGAGGAGTTTTGTCCCAAAAAGCCAATTCCACAATGCGTAAATCGCTGGTAATAGTCTTCTCCAGCATAAACTTCTATTCTACTACCTATCGCATCGCGATTACTGAGTACGCCCTCCAGCTTTACCTTGATCCAATTGGCCGTTCCGCCACCATTTTCCCAAAGTTGTGCTTTGTAAGGTGCTTCATTGGTAACGATAATGTCCGGGTAGCCATCATTGTTAAAATCACCAATAGCATTGGAGTAACTCCGAACCGTATCACCTTCAAAGCCTGCATCAGGTTCTATGAAAGTGCCATCCACTTGATTTTCATAATACGCAGCTGTCGGAAATTCCGTGCCAGGAGTACTTCCACTCACATAAAGATCAAGCCAGCCATCATTATTGGCGTCCAAGAAATTAGCACCCCAGCTGATACCATAAAATGCGGTACCAGTAGCATCTGCTACCTCTTCAAAAACAGGATCTTCGCCATTTTCAGCACCCAGATTGTGCAAAAGTATATTACCAAATTCTATATTGGTCGAATATATGTCTTGCCAGCCATCATTGTCATAGTCACCAACAGCTACACACATGGCATGTATGGCTGCATTAGAATTGGTGGCCTCGCCCACATCTGTAAACGTACCATCACCATTATTGCGGAGCATTGCATTGATGGTCGCTTTGTCATTGGCAATATAGATATCAGGCCATTTATCATTGTTAAAGTCGTGGAAGCCTGCACAGAAAGGCGTTTTGCCAGGGTCACGAGCACCTGATTCATTAGTCATTTCTTCGAAAGTGCCATTTCCTTTATTGCGAAAAAGACGATTTTCATTAGGGGCAACGCCCAGCGGGAATTTCCGCTCGCTATAGTATAAATCCAGCAAACCATCTCGGTCATAGTCTGCCCAAGCTGCACCAAAGGTGCGCTGGTAATCGTAAGAAAGCGTAGCTGAGAACGTGACATCTACGAAAGTGAGGTCACCCTGGTTTTGATAAAGGTGGTCGAGACTGCCAAAACTAGAAACATACAGGTCTTTGTCGCCATCATTGTCATAATCTACCCACAAAACGGCTTTGGCATGTTCCTGATGCTCTACTAAAGGTTCAATTTCTTCAAATGTACCACCTTGATTGACATAAAACTTGAGAAATTCCCCATTGGCGGTCGCCATGGTAAGGTCATCCAGACCATCTTGATTGAAATCACAGAAACTTACCCCAATACCCGGGATGGTAGAATTGAACAAGTGGTTAATCCCTTTTTGGGATGCTACTTCTTCAAAATAGGTTTGGGCTGTTATTAGCGATAACAGGAAGTGCATGACAACACTAAAAGAAATGAGCTTTTTCATACTAATCTTAATTGAATCCAACTATCAGTAAGTAATGGTATAGGAGTAACTACCACCTTTATCGTTTTGTTTAGATTGATCCTGCTTTGTTGTTTTTTGGGGAATGAGGGTGTATTGTAATTGAGTGGTTGTCTGTTTTGGAGCAACCTTTGGCAAGTGAAAATGAATCTGGATATTTTTGTGGAATAATACTTTGACACCCCTATTTTTAGGGACTTTAAATTCGAGCTTTTTCACCAATCGTTCTGCTTCCTCATCACAACCGTGGCCAATACCTGAAATAACTTGTGTATCGACTACTTTTCCTTTGTGATCAATGGAGTACTTTAAATATACGGTACCCTCTGTTTTTTGTGCAAGAGCTTCGGGGGGATATTTCAGGTGTTTGGCAATAAATGCTTTCATTGCTTTGGCTCCTCCCTCATAAATGGGCTTTTTTATAAAATTTTTTTCTTTCTTCTCTTTTTGCATAAACCTTTATTTAATAAGGAAAAGATACGAATGCTTCTTCTATTAGTGATAATTATCAATTGGTTTTAACGGCCTTGTCCTTGACTATCATATGATATTCGGATATATTTATAACAGAAGATGATAAGATTTTGATTGACCGCTGAATTTGTGAAATATTATTTCACGTAAGTCGTTGTTAGGAATATATGAGAAAGGTCGATCAGTTACACTGAACTGAATACTGAATGCACATAGATACTTTTTTAGATTATCTCAGATACGAAAAACGCTTCTCTGCACATACGATTACCGCCTATGAAAAGGATATTCGTCAATTTTCCCAGTTTTTAAAGTCTACGTATGAAATCGAATCACTAGCTGATGCTACGCATCATCAGATTCGTTCTTGGATCATTCACTTGATGGATGAAGGTCTGGCTAATTCGTCTATTCATCGAAAAATGGCATCCTTAAAGGCTCTTTTCCGGTTCTTATTAAAAAGCGATCAGCTTAAAGCCAATCCGATGACAAAGGTCATCACGCCCAAAAAAGGTAAAAGGCTTGCACCTTATGTACATGCAGATGAGCTTAATCGCTTATTCGATCAGATTCATTTTGGAGCTGATTTTAGCGGACAGCGAGATGAGATCATTCTCCAAGTCCTTTATCAGACTGGGATGCGGCGTTCTGAGTTGATTGCACTGCGTTTGCAGGATATTGATTTTCAGCGCAGAGAAATTCGGGTACTTGGTAAGCGCAATAAAGAACGCTTGATTCCTTTTTCGGCTTCCTTACAAAAAAAACTGGAAGCTTATTTGAATGTACGACAACAAACATTTCCGGATACGAGTATTCCCTTTTTATTGCTTACGCAAAATGGGAAGCAGGTTTATCCGAAGTTGGTTTATAATACGGTTCGTAAATATTTGTCTATGGTGAGTACAACTGATAAAAAAGGACCGCATACATTGCGGCACTCCTTTGCTACTCACCTTTCAGAAAATGGTGCTGACCTAAATGCGATAAAAACACTGCTGGGACACAGTAACCTGGCAGCAACACAGATTTATACAAATAACACAATTGAACGGCTACGGGAAGTGTATGCAAAGGCACACCCAAAAGCCGAATCGGATTGAGCTCTCCTGAGCAAAATATCCGGAGCGACTAAACAATATTTTTTAACGAAAAAAAATTCAGCTTATGCGAGTACACACAGAAGCGATTCAGTTTAAAGCAGATCAAAAACTGCTTGAGTTTATTGAAAGAAAGTTGGCCAAAATGGAACAATTCTTTGACAAAATTATAGAAGCCAACGTCGTTTTGAAGCTGGAAAACTCTGGACAGGTCAGGGATAAAGTAGTCGAAGTTCGACTCAATGTACCTGGCGAAGTAATTATTGCAAAAGAAACCAACAAAACATTTGAAGCTTCCCTTGATTCCGCAATGGGGGCTCTAAAGCGACAACTCATTAAATATAAAGACCGACTTAGAAAAAAGAATTGATCTCGAAAGCTGAAATTTAGCGGAGAGGCTATCCAAAAGGGTAGCCTCTTTTTTATTCCAACCGATCTAATACCAAATCTACATTTTTATCCTTATAAGCAATTATACCATACTCCTTACTATAATGTACCTCAATCCAGGTACCAGCAAATGGCACAGCACCGAAGTAAACATCCTGATATTCTTTCCCACCTATAGTAATATTTTGAAAATACTGACTGCGTTCCGTCTTTTCACAGAATACATTGTTTGATACATCTACATCCAAAATCGGGTTTGGAGGCCGAAGATTAGGATCAAAAAAGCTAAATCCGCTTATGCGAATATGATCTGCAACTACATCTTCTGTTTTCAACATTGGATCATTGCATAGCGCTGGAACAAATTCTACCAATAATTTGGCGCCACATGGGCCACAAGTAAATTCATAGGCATATCGTTCGACTGTATATTTATAATTAACACCATTAGCAATTCCTTCCGGATCAGGATAGATATCCTGTGCTCTGAATTGTTCCGTATATAATGGTTGCAACATGATAAACGGCTGTTCTTGACCTTGACTGTTTTTGAAGACAATCGTATTTCGAAAATAATAGGGGCTTTGCTGCCGGGCATCTTGCTGAAGTAAAAAACCACCCAAATCAATGTCAATAATATCTTCGTCATTTTGAGGAAGATTTCGATCAATTGAATTCTGGCAGGAGTAAACCATAAGTAATAATAGGAGCGGAAGTAGATTTCTGATCATAATCGTTTGATTTGAATGAGTAGATTATCTAGAGCAGGAAATTGCAGTTGGTTATAATTTCCTCACAGGGTTTTGGCTCCCTATCTTGGAGGCCAATGAAAAGACCGGTAATTGTTCGGTTTCAGGTGAAACACAAAGAAAAATACAAAGTTCGAAGTAATTAAGAGACTGGTTTTTTTGGCTTTCGCCAAATAAAATCTTTCTTTGCACTTCCTTTTATATACGGTGATAAGAAGGAAATAAAGCTAGCCGTAAAGGAACTTTTCAAAGGAAGAGTTGCTTAGTGTAGGTGAAAGCAAAAAAAATTAAGAATTATGAAGGTTTAAAAAAGAAAAGCCTAGGATAATTCGAACTATTAATTTAAATTTGCCTCGCCTTAAGAAAAAAGGCACAAAAAAAATCGCGATTGTTTTTTAATTAATTAAAAAGTTATATCTTTGCAATCGCTTTGAGAAAATGATCTCAAAAAGAACATTGAAGTAAAACGAAAAAGTACTGAATTTGTTATTCAGGTTTCTGTCAAAACAAGCTTTTCGATAGCGACAAAATAATATGCCAGCATAGCTCAGTTGGCCAGAGCAGCTGATTTGTAATCAGCGGGTCGGGGGTTCGAATCCCTCTGCTGGCTCTAGTTTGTAACAAATTTTGCGAAAGCAAAAAGTTGCAAAACAGAGATCGAAAGTAAGATAAGATAGAAATGGGGGTGCGCCGGAGTTGGAGAGCCGGGCCAGACTGTAAATCTGGTGACTATGTCTGAATAGGTTCGAATCCTATCACCCCCACTGGGTAATATTGGGGGTCAGATTGATTTTGACGCCCCGTACTTATGCGGGCGTAGCTCAGTTGGTAGAGCATCAGCCTTCCAAGCTGAGGGTCGCGGGTTCGAGTCTCGTCGCCCGCTCTATTTTACTCCCTTTCGCTTTACCAATATGGGAAGTTTTAGCTTTTGGCTATTTGTAGACGATTGATTTGATTGCCGATGTAGCTCAGGGGTAGAGCACTTCCATGGTAAGGAAGGGGTCATGGGTTCAAATCCCATCATTGGCTCCACTTAATAAGGTGTTTTTAACAACTTAAAATTTCATACTCTAAAAATTTTATACCGATGGCAAAGGAAACATTCGAAAGGAATAAACCGCACCTAAACGTCGGAACTATCGGGCACGTTGACCACGGTAAGACTACATTGACAGCTGCGATCACCAATGTACTTGCAGATCAAGGTCTTGCTGAGAAGAAAGATTACGATGCTATCGATGGTGCTCCGGAAGAGAGAGAAAGAGGTATCACGATTAATACGGCACACGTAGAATACGAAACAAACAATCGTCACTACGCGCACGTTGACTGTCCAGGTCACGCCGATTACGTGAAGAACATGGTTACGGGTGCAGCTCAGATGGACGGTGCGATCCTAGTAGTAGCAGCTACTGATGGTCCTATGCCACAAACTCGTGAGCACATCTTGCTTGCTCGTCAGGTAGGTGTTCCTAAGATTGTCGTTTTCATGAACAAGGTTGACCTTGTTGAAGACGAAGAAATGTTGGAACTTGTTGAAATGGAAGTTCGTGAACTTCTTGATCAATACGAATTTGACGGCGATAACGCTTCTATCATCCAAGGTTCAGCTTTGAAAGCTCTTGAAGGTGATGCTGATGCAGTTGCTAAAATCATGGAATTGATGGAAGCAGTTGATTCAGATATTCCTGAGCCAGAGCGTTTGGTTGATCAGCCTTTCCTAATGCCTATTGAGGATGTATTCTCAATCACAGGTCGTGGTACAGTGGCTACTGGTCGTATCGAGCGTGGTGTAATCAACACAGGTGACCCAGTTGAAATCGTAGGTATGATGCCTGATGGCGAAAAACCAATGACTTCTACTATCACTGGTGTAGAGATGTTCCGTAAAATCTTGACTCGTGGTGAAGCTGGTGATAACGCTGGTTTGTTGCTACGTGGTATCGATAAGGAAGCAATCAAGCGTGGTATGGTAATCTGTAAGCCAGGTTCTGTAAACCCACACAAACACTTCAAGTGCGAGGTATACGTTCTTTCTAAGGAAGAAGGTGGCCGTCACACACCATTCTTTAATGGTTACCGTCCTCAGTTCTACTTCCGTACAACGGATGTTACTGGTGATGTGAGCTTGCCAGAGAATGTAGAAATGGTAATGCCTGGTGATAACGTAACGCTTGAAGTTAAGTTGATCAACACTATCGCGATGGAGAAAGGTCTTCGTTTTGCGATTCGTGAGGGTGGCCGTACCGTAGGTGCAGGTCAGGTTACTGAAATCATTGAATAATAACTACTTTTAGTAGTATTGACATAATGTGCATGAAAAGATTAAGTGTCGAAATTGGCGCTTAATCTTTTATGCATACATAAACGGGCGTAGCTCAACTGGTAGAGCGACGGTCTCCAAAACCGTAGGCTGAGGGTTCGAGTCCTTCCGCCCGTGCTAATTTCTTTATTTTGAGATCATGGATAGGTTAAGACTGTATATAAGAGAAAGTTATAACGAGCTGGTGAACAAGGTAACATGGCCAACATGGTCAAGCCTTTTGAGCAGTACAGTTCTGGTTTTGGTTGCGTCAATTATATTCGCTCTGGCAACTCTTGTGATGGATGCTATCTCAAAGGGAGTGCTGGATCTAGTATATGGAATTTAACCTAACCAATTTAATGTGGCTATAGATGTCAGGGGATAAAAGATGGTATTCACTTCGCGTAATTAGCGGTAAGGAACGAAAAATTAAAGAGCGTATCGAGTTAGAAATAAGTCGTTCCGGATGGAAAGACTTTGTAACCCAGATATTGGTTCCCACCGAAAAAGTCTACAAAATTAGAAGTGGTAAAAAAGTTATTTCTGAACGAAATATTTTGCCTGGTTACATTCTTATAGAAGCGGTGCCAGAAAAATTTTCTGGAGAAATGATTACCACCATTTCAAATATTCCCAATGTCATACATTTCCTCGGTAAGAACAATCCGATTCCAATGCGTGAATCTGAGTCTAACCGTATGCTCGGTAAAGTCGATGAATCACAGGATGCAGGAGAGGCTCTGATCGAGCCATTTATCGTTGGGGAAACGGTGAAAATCATTGATGGTCCTTTCAGCGAATTCGTCGGTGATATTCAAGAGGTTAATGAAGAGAAGAAAAAGCTCAAAGTGATTGTAAAGATTTTTGGTCGAGGTACAGAAGTAGAGCTTAACTTCATGCAGGTAGAAAAACAAACGTAAAGAATATCAGGCCTTTAGGCCAGATAAATATAAATAACCATTCATCGGCTTTAGTTTTCACTTTCGTGAAAATGCTTCCCTAAAGTCAGAGACTGATTTAAACGACATTTAAAATGGCAAAAGAGATAGATGGTTTTGTTAAGTTGCAGGTAAGGGGTGGTTCTGCTAACCCTGCTCCTCCGGTAGGTCCAGCTTTGGGTGCCAAGGGACTTAACATCATGGAGTTTTGTAAGCGTTTCAACGCCAAGACTCAGGACATGCAAGGCAAAGTTGTGCCAGTTGTAATTACGGTTTATAAGGACAAGTCTTTTGATTTTGTTATCAAAACACCTCCTGCGTCAGTACAACTTATGGAAGCAGCTAAATTGAAGAAAGGTTCTTCCGTTCCTAACCGTGATAAGGTAGGTTCTGTAACTTGGGATCAGGTGAAAGAAATCGCTGAGAACAAAATGCCTGACCTCAATTGCTTCACAGTTGAATCTGGTATGCGTATGGTAGCCGGTACAGCTCGAAGCATGGGATTGAACGTAACTGGTACACCTCCATGGGAGGGCGAAAGTGCCAGCGACAATTAATATTTTCTGATAGAAGGGAGTTTTGTATCGAATGCTAGATACATAACGCTATCACCTCAAAAAATTTTGAAATGGCAAAGTCAACCAAAAAAAGAGCTGCGGCAAATCAAAAGGTAGATGCAGATAAGCAATACCCTTTGAACGAAGCAATGGCTCTTGTTAAAGATGTCAACACAGCAAAGTTTGATGCTTCTGTTGACCTTCACATTCGCCTCGGTATTGATCCGCGTAAAGCTGATCAAGCATTGAGAGGTACCGTAAGCCTACCTCATGGTACTGGTAAAACAAAACGAGTAGCAGTATTCTGTACTCCTGATAAGGAAGAAGAAGCGAAAGCAGCTGGTGCTGATTTTGTTGGTCTGGACGAATTGGTTAAAAAAGTACAAGGTGGATGGACTGATTTCGACGTAGTGATCGCTATGCCACAAACAATGGCACAGGTTGGTCGTTTGGGTCGTATTCTTGGTCCTCGTGGTTTAATGCCTAACCCAAAGACGGGTACGGTTACCATGGATGTTGGATCTGCTGTAGCAGAGGTGAAAAAAGGTAAAATTTCCTTCCGTGTTGATAAATATGGAATTATTCATGCGTCCGTTGGCCGTGTTTCATTCGAACCAAACAAATTGGTAGATAACGCAAATGAATTGCTTTCTACATTGGTTAAAATGAAGCCATCGACAGCCAAAGGGATTTACATGAAATCCATTACTGTAGCATCGACGATGAGCCCCGGTATCAAAGTCGATACGAAATCTGTAAAATAATCCATAAAAGTTTCGGAAAATGACTAAAGCAGAAAAAACGGCTACTATTGAGGCATTGAAGGAAAAGTTTGAAGAGACTTCGTTCTTTTATCTTACAGATTCATCAACGCTTACAGTAGAGCAAGTAAATAACTTCAGAAGAAAATGTTTTGAAGCAGATATCCAGATGAAAGTGATCAAAAATACTTTGATCAAAAAAGCACTGGAGACTGCTCCTGAAGATAAAAACTATGAGGCTCTTTATGAGTCATTGAAAGGCCAAACAGCTATTTTGTTTACAACAACTGCTAACGCACCGGCTAAGGTGTTGAAGGAGTTCCGTAAAGAAAATGAAAAGCCAGTTTTGAAAGCGGCTTATATCGATACAGCTGTTTATGTCGGAGATGACCAGCTTGAGTCTTTGACAAAGCTCAAGTCGAAAGAAGACTTGATTGGCGAGGTAATTACATTACTTCAGTCGCCTGCTAAAAATGTTATCAGTTCGCTTCAGTCAGGTGGTGCTACACTATCTGGTTTGTTGAAAGCCCTTGAGGAGAGAGCTGGTGGTGCTACTGAATAACTAGGCAGAACGATATCAACGACTCACTAGTGCGGTGAGTAATTAACTAAATTTGGCTTCCAAGCTATTCGCACGATATATATTATCGTAAAAAAATTAAAAGCTATTTAAAATGGCAGATCTTAAAGAATTCGCAGAACAGCTGGTTAACCTTACTGTTAAAGAGGTAAGTGAACTAGCGGACATTTTGAAAGAAGAATACGGAATCGAACCTGCTGCTGCAGCAGTTGCAGTTGCTGCTGGCCCTGCAGGCGGTGGCGAAGGCGGCGGTGGTGAAGCAGAGAAGACAGAATTCGATGTAATTCTATCTTCTGCCGGAGCAGCTAAACTTAAAGTTGTTAAGGAAGTGAAAACTCTGCTTGGCGTCGGTTTGAAAGATGCTAAAGCTCTTGTAGATGGTGCTCCAGCTCCTGTTAAAGAAGGTATTCCTAAGGAAGAAGCTGAAGAACTGAAGGCAAAACTAGAAGCAGTAGGTGCTTCTGTAGAGCTTAAATAAGAGCATTGCTATCCCAAAGGTCTTCGTTAGGTTAAACTCTTTTGGGGAACAACATATTGTTTGACTTTTGGGTGTTTAGGCTTAGCAAGTTACTCACAACTTGCTAAGCCTATTGTCGTATATGTTCCTTAGATTCTTTTTTGATATGCGGGATATTTTCAACATTTGTTATGCTTTTGCGATTAAAAACTGATTTTTCCGGATAAAAATTTGGAGTTTTTGTTGGAAAAATGTAAAAGCCTCCCGTCTACTGAACCTTTTAGAAAGATTTTGTGTATATTACATTTAGCAGTTATGGAAAGCTTTTGACTGCTTTAAAATATAAATAGGATTCGCACATGACATCAAACGGTAAGGTATTAACGGCCGAAGAAAGAAGACATAACTTCGGTAAAATCCAATTTCCATCTCCTTATCCAGATTTTCTTGAAATTCAGTTGAAGTCCTTCCAGGAGTTTTTCCAGTTGGAAACAACACCTGAGAACAGGATGAACGAGGGCCTCTATAAGGTATTTCAAGAAAACTTTCCAATTACCGATGCGCGGAATATTTTCGTACTAGAGTTCTTAGATTACTTTGTTGATCCTCCTCGTTACAGCATCGCCGAGTGTATGCAACGTGGCCTCACTTATAGTGTACCACTAAAAGCCAAACTCCGCCTGTCTTGTAATGATGAAGAACACGTGGATTTTCAGACGATTGTTCAGGATGTATTCCTGGGTAATATCCCTTACATGACACCAAAAGGTACATTCGTTATCAATGGTGCTGAGCGTGTGATTGTTTCTCAATTGCACCGTTCTCCTGGGGTATTCTTCGGTCAGAGTTTCCACCCAAATGGTACCAAAATCTATTCTGCTAGGGTAATTCCTTTCAAAGGGGCCTGGATGGAGTTTGCCACCGACATCAATACGGTAATGTATGCTTACATTGACCGGAAGAAAAAGTTCCCAGTAACTACTCTTCTGCGTGCAATTGGCTACGATACCGATAAAGCCATACTCGATATCTTCGATTTGGCAGATGAGGTGACGGCTAGTCGTGAAGCTTTGGAAAAAGCAATCGGCCGAAAGCTTGCAGCTCGTGTCTTGCGCAGTTGGACGGAAGACTTCGTAGATGAAGACACCGGAGAGGTTGTTACTATCGAAAGAAACGAAATTATCCTCGAAAGAGATATCGTTCTTGATGAAGATAACATTGAATTGATCCTCGAGGGTCAGGCAGAAACAATCATTCTTCAAAAAGATGATATCGAACAGGATTATTCGATTATTTATAATACACTTCAAAAAGACCCTTCGAGCTCCGAAATCGAAGCGGTTCAGTACATTTATCGCCAGTTGAGAGGTACTGATCCACCAGATGAGGAAACTGCTCGTGGTATTATTGATAAATTATTCTTCTCTGACAAACGCTATAATCTGGGTGATGTTGGTCGTTACAAAATCAACAAAAAACTCAAGTTGAGCATCGATCGTGATACTTTGGTTCTTACCAAGGAAGATATTATCGAAATCGTGAAATACCTGGTAAGTCTAATGAACCAGCGTGCCGAAATCGATGATATTGACCACTTGAGTAATCGTCGTATCCGTACAGTTGGTGAACAGCTCTACGCTCAGTTTGGCGTCGGTTTGGCCAGAATGGCTCGTACCATTCGTGAAAGAATGAATGTACGTGATAATGAGGTATTTACACCAATTGATTTGATCAACGCAAGAACCTTATCTTCTGTGATCAACTCTTTCTTTGGTACTAGCCAGTTATCACAGTTCTTAGATCAAACCAACCCACTGTCAGAAATTACGCATAAGCGTCGTATTTCAGCACTTGGACCAGGTGGTCTCTCCAGAGAGCGTGCAGGTTTCGAGGTGCGTGACGTACACTATTCTCACTACGGTCGTCTTTGTACGATTGAAACGCCGGAAGGTCCGAACATTGGTTTGATTTCTACCCTTTGCGTACACGCGAAAGTGAACAAAATGGGATTCTTGGAAACGCCATACCGACCAGTTAAAGATGGCAAAATTGTTATCGAAGAGGGTGCCAAATATCTTTCAGCAGAAGGAGAGGATTTCAAGCGTATCGCTCAGGCAAACGCGCCGATTGACGAAACGGGTGCCTTCCTAAGTGATCGTATTAAGGCTAGAGAACACGGGGAATTCCCGGTATTGACACCAGAAGAACTGGAATATATGGACGTTGCTCCTAACCAGATTGTGGGTGTTTCTGCTTCGATGATTCCTTTCCTTGAAAACGATGATGCCAACCGTGCCCTGATGGGGTCTAACATGCAGCGTCAAGCAGTTCCTTTGATCCGTCCTCGTTCTCCAATCGTTGGTACTGGCCTGGAAGGAAAAGTGGCGCGAGATTCTCGTATGTTGATCAATGCGGAAGGCGATGGGGTAGTAGAATATGTAGATGCAAATGAAATCGTTATTCGCTACGACCGTACAGATGAAGAGCAATTAGTTTCTTTCGAAGATAACCGCAAGGTTTATAAACTGATTAAGTTTAGAAGAACCAACCAAGGTACTTGTATTAACCTGAAGCCGATTGTCCGTCGTGGAGATCGTGTATATAAAGGTATGATCCTTTGTGATGGTTATGCTACCGAAGCAGGTGAGTTGGCTCTGGGCCAAAACTTGAGAGTAGCCTTCATGCCTTGGAAAGGTTATAACTTTGAGGATGCCATCGTTCTTTCAGAGCGTGTTGTTCGAGAAGATATATTTACTTCGCTTCATATTGAGCACTTTGAATTGGATGTCAGAGATACAAAGTTAGGAGAAGAAGAGTTGACAAATGACATTCCAAACGTAAGTGAAGAAGCAACTAAAGATTTGGATGAAAATGGTATCATCCGAATTGGTGCATGGGTGAAAGAAGGAGATATCCTAATTGGTAAGATTACACCAAAAGGGGAATCTGATCCGACACCAGAAGAAAAACTGCTTCGTGCGATTTTTGGTGATAAGGCCGGTGATGTAAAAGATGCTTCATTGAAAGCGCCTCCATCAACGAAAGGTATCATCATTGATAAGCAGCTTTTCGCTAGAGCGAAAAAAGATAAAGCACAGAAAACGCAAGAAAAAGAATTGTTGGCCAAATTGGAAGACCAGCATAAGATTGCGTTGAACGAGCTGAATACAATTCTTATTGATAAACTTTTAATCTTGTTGAAAGACAAGGTTTCCAATGGTGTCAAGAGTATCTATAATGAGCAATTGATCCCGGAAGGTGTGAAGTTTACACAAGAATTGCTTCGTGAAATCGAATATGTTACAGTTGATTATAGCAATTGGACAGATGACGAGAATATCAATTCTCTTGTTGCCCGTTTGTTGCACAACTACAGCATCAAGTCAAACGAAGAAATTGGTAAATACAAGCGTGAGAAGTTCAATATCAGTATTGGTGATGAATTGCCAGCAGGTGTATTGAAGCTTGCTAAAGTTTACATGGCTAAAAAGCGTAAACTAAAAGTAGGTGACAAACTTGCCGGTCGTCACGGTAACAAGGGTATTGTATCAAGAATTGTACGTCTGGAAGACATGCCATTCCTTGAAGACGGTACACCTGTAGATATCGTACTAAACCCACTTGGGGTACCTTCTCGTATGAACCTAGGTCAGATTTTTGAGACCGTTCTTGGTTGGGCGGGCGAAAAACTCGGAATGAAGTTTGGTACACCAATCTTCGATGGTGCCAGCATGGACGAAATTGAAGAATACATTCAGCAAGCAAAACTTCCTTCACTAGGTCAGACATACCTATATGATGGAGGTACAGGTGACCGTTTCCACCAGCAGGCAACCGTAGGTGTGATTTACATGCTTAAATTGTCACACATGGTGGATGATAAGATGCACGCACGTTCTATTGGACCATACTCATTGATTACGCAGCAGCCATTGGGTGGTAAAGCACAGTTTGGTGGTCAGCGTTTTGGTGAGATGGAAGTATGGGCATTGGAGGCCTTTGGTGCTTCTAACATCCTTCAGGAGTTGTTGACGATCAAGTCGGATGACATAAATGGTCGTGCAAAAGCTTACGAAGCGATTGTTAAAGGAGACAATTTGCCTGAACCAAATATTCCTGAGTCATTCAATGTATTGATTCACGAATTGCGTGGTCTAGCCCTGGATGTGAAATTTGATTAATATAAAGTTGGCTGATATCAAATGGTATCAGCCTGCTTTTTCATATTTTAAATATTGTTTATATGCCTTTTAAGAAAAAAAGTCATATTCAGAAACAAAACTTTGATAGCATCACCATTAGCTTGTCGTCTCCGGATGATATCCTGGAGCGTTCTTATGGAGAGGTGCTTAAACCAGAAACCATCAACTACCGCTCCTATAAGCCGGAAAGAGATGGTTTGTTCTGCGAGCGCATTTTTGGTCCTGTAAAGGATTATGAATGTTATTGCGGAAAGTACAAGCGTATCCGTTATAAGGGTATTGTTTGTGATCGATGTGGCGTTGAGGTGACTGAAAAGAAAGTGAGAAGAGAGCGTATGGGCCACATTAAGCTTGTTGTTCCTGTTGTCCATATCTGGTTCTTCAAGTCTCTACCAAACAAGATTGGCTATTTGCTGGGACTTTCGTCCAAAAAACTAGAGTCTGTTATTTACTACGAGCGTTATGTGGTAATTCAGCCTGGTGTAAAGGAAGAAGAAGGTGTATCCAAACTGGACCTGCTTACAGAAGAAGAATATCTGGAAATTCTAGATACGCTTCCGCAGGAAAATCAGATGTTGGATGATCAAGACCCTAACAAATTCATGGCTAAAATGGGGGCGGATGCAGTTCGCGACCTACTAATGCGCCTTGATTTGGATCAGCTTTCTTATGACTTGCGTCATCAGGCAGCTAATGAAACATCGCAGCAGCGTAAATCTGAAGCATTGAAGCGTCTGCGTGTTGTAGAGGCTTTCCGTGATGGAAATACGCGTATTGAAAACCGTCCGGAATGGACGATTATTCAATATTTGCCGGTTGTTCCACCAGAACTACGTCCACTAGTGCCATTGGATGGTGGTCGTTTCGCAAGTTCTGATTTGAACGACCTATATCGAAGAGTAATCATTCGTAATAATCGTCTGAAGCGTTTGCTTGAAATTAAAGCACCGGAGGTAATCCTTCGTAATGAAAAACGAATGCTTCAGGAAGCAGTAGATTCACTATTTGATAATTCACGTAAATCAAATGCTGTTAAAGCAGAAGGTGGACGTGCACTGAAGTCATTAAGTGATATTCTAAAAGGTAAGCAAGGACGTTTCCGTCAAAACCTGTTGGGTAAACGTGTGGATTACTCGGGTCGTTCTGTTATCGTGGTAGGACCTACGCTTGCACTACATGAGTGTGGTTTGCCGAAAGGCATGGCAGCAGAGTTGTTCAAGCCTTTTGTAATCAGAAAATTGATTGAAAGAGGAATCGTTAAAACGGTTAAATCTGCCAAGAAATTAGTAGATCGTAAAGATCCGGTGATCTGGGAAATTCTGGAAAATATCCTGAAAGGACACCCGGTCATGCTTAACCGTGCACCAACGCTACACCGTCTTTCTATCCAGGCTTTCCAGCCAAAATTGGTAGAAGGTAAAGCTATTCAGCTTCACCCACTTGTTTGTGGTGCCTTCAACGCCGATTTCGATGGTGACCAAATGGCGGTACACGTACCCTTGAGCCAGGCTGCAATTCTGGAAGCTCAGGTGTTGATGCTTTCTGCACACAACATGCTGAATCCACAGAACGGTTCGCCAATTTCTCTACCATCACAGGATATGGTACTTGGTCTTTATTACATTACCAAAGAGCGTTCTTCAACAGAAGAAATCAAGGTAAGAGGTGAAGGCCGTGTGTTCTATTCTGCGGAAGAGGTGCTAATCGCTTACAATGAAGAAAAAGCTGATCTTCACGCTAAGATAAAAGTTAGAGCAAGAGTAGAAGATGAAGAAGGTAAGTTGGTCATGAAGTTGATCGATACCACGGTTGGACGGGTATTGTTCAATGAAAAAGTGCCAGAAAATGTACCTTTCATTAACGTACTATTGACTAAGAAGAACCTGAAAAAGGTAATCGGTGGTATCATCGAACGTACCAATTTCCATGTTACAGCTCAGTTCTTGGATGAAATCAAAACAATGGGTTTCTTCTGGGCATTCCGCGGTGGATTGTCCTTTAACCTTGGTGATTTGATTACGCCTTCTGTAAAACAGAATACACTGGAAGAAGCACAGTCGGAAGTTGATGAGGTTTGGGATAACTATAATATGGGTCTGATTACAAACAATGAGCGTTATAACCAGATCATTGATAAGTGGACTTATGCCGATAACCGTATCACAGAAACTTTGATGAAAGAGCTTGCTTCTCACAAGCAAGGTTTCAACTCGGTTTATATGATGCTTGACTCTGGGGCACGTGGTTCGAAGCAGCAAATTAAGCAGCTTTGTGGTCTTCGTGGACTGATGGCTAAGCCAAGAAAATCAGGTGATACTGGTGGAGCAGTTATTGAAAACCCAATTCTTTCAAACTTCGTAGATGGTCTTTCGGTACTTGAATACTTTATCTCTACGCACGGTGCTCGTAAAGGTTTGGCCGATACAGCATTGAAAACAGCAGATGCGGGTTACCTTACTCGTCGTTTGGTGGATGTTGCCCAGGATGTAGTAATCATGGAGAAAGACTGTGATACACTCAGAGGTATTGAAACATCTGCTCTAAAAGATAATGAGAAAGTAATTGAAAGCCTTGTTTCTCGTATCGATGGTCGTTACACTTTGCATGACATTGTTCACCCAGTAACAGATGAAATCATCTTGAAAGCTGGTGACTTTATCGATGCAAAAACGGCTCAATATATCGAAGATGAAGGTGTAGAAACGGTGCATATTCGTTCTGTACTGACTTGTGATGCAAAACGAGGTGTATGTGAGAAGTGCTATGGCCGTAATTTGGCAACAGGACGTATTGCAGAGCAAGGTGATGCCGTTGGTATTATCGCAGCTCAGTCAATCGGTGAGCCAGGTACACAGTTGACACTTCGTACTTTCCACGTAGGTGGTATTGCTTCTGTATCGAAAACAGAGTCAGAGCTTACTTCTAAGTTCAACGGACAGGTTGAGTTTGATGGTGTTCGTACCGTAGAAAGTACCAATGATGCTGGTGAAAAGGTAGATGTTGTACTTTCTCGTACCGGTGAAGTTCGTATCATGGATCCTGAAACGAATAAGTTATACGTTTCACACTATATTCCTTATGGTTCGACGATCAAAATTGTTGATGGTCAGAAAATCAAGAAAGGAGATGCGATCTGTGAATGGGATCCGTTTAATGCGGTAATCATCTCTGAATTTGGTGGTATTGCACAATTCGACTCGATCGAAGAAGGTCTTACTTACCGATTAGAGCGTGATGATCAAACTGGTTTCGCAGAAAAAGTAATTGTTGAAAGTAAGAATAAGCGTAAAATTCCAACTATCCGTATCGTAAATGCGGAAGGAGAGGAGTTACGCCAGTATAACCTTCCGGTAGGTGCCTATATCTCAATTGAAGATGGCGCAAGCGTGAAGCCAGGTCAGAAGATTGTGAAGATTCCGCGTAAGCTTGGTAAAATCCAGGATATCACGGGTGGTCTGCCTCGTGTAACAGAGTTGTTTGAGGCACGTAATCCTTCTAACCCAGCGGTTGTATCTGAGATTGATGGTGTAGTATCTTTTGGAAAGATCAAGCGTGGTAATCGCGAGGTGATCGTTACCGCAAAAGATGGTCAGCGCCGCAAGTATTTGATCGGTCTTTCAAAGCACATCCTGATTCAGGATGGTGACTTTGTACGTGCAGGTACACCTCTATCTGATGGTTCAACTGCACCACGTGATATATTGAATATTCGTGGACCATTTGCTGTACAGCAGCACCTTGTAAATGGTGTACAGGAAGTATATCGTTCTCAGGGTATTACGATCAACAATAAGCACATCGAGGTAATTGTACGTCAGATGATGCGTCGCGTACAAATTGAAGATCCAGGTGATACTTCTTTCTTGGAAGGAGAAGCTGTTGAAAAACACGATTTCCTTGAGGAAAATGATTGGATCTTTGATAAGAAGTTTGTTACTGAATCAGGTGATTCAAACAAACTGAAGCCAGGTCAGCTAGTGACTTTGCGTCAAATCAGAGAAGAAAACTCCTTCCTGAAGCGTAATGACATGAAAATAGTTGAATATCGTGATGCTGTTGCGGCGACTTCTAGTCCGTTGCTACAGGGTATTACCAAGTCATCACTAGGAACGCGTAGTTGGATTTCAGCTGCCTCGTTCCAGGAAACGACAAAAGTACTAAGTACCGCAGCGATCGGCGCGAAGCGCGATCACCTGAATGGTCTGAAAGAGAATGTTATCGTTGGTAAGCGTATCCCTGCTGGTACAGGTCTACGTAAATACGATGACTTGTTTGTTACCTCAAAAGAAAATCAAGAAGCTTATGAGGCAAGACAAGCAGCTCAACAACAGTACGAAGAGATTGAATAAGAATACAGACTGATAAAGAAACAAGCCCGTCAGCAGCCATGCGCAGTTGACGGGTTTTGTTTTATTTTGCGAAAGCAAAAGGAAGAAAAAGAAAAGCTACAAAAGAAAAGAGGTTGCCTCCACGTGAAGACAACCTCTTTTCCATTTTAGGGTATTTCAATTTATTCTACCGTAGCAACTCTATATAACCACTTAATTGGAAAGAGTTGGAAATCGGATTGTTATCCACACGTTGTTCGTATACTCGACAACTGTAGTAATAAACCCCCTCTGCTAAGTCGGTACCCTGAAAGTTTTTGCCATCCCAATTCAAGTCCGGATCTTCGGCTTCAAAGACCACTTGCCCCCAACGATTGAAGACCTTGAAATCAACTCGCTCAATGAAACAGAATGGGAACGGACGGAACATATCATTAAAACCATCGCCATTTGGTGTAAAGGTATTCGGTAAATCATAAACCGGACAGTTGTCTGCACAAACAATATTACTGAATACACTTTCATTACCAACTGAATCAATAGAAGTTACGGCATAGCAACCCGCTAATCCTCGATCAGTCGGAGGCATATGGAAATAGTTAAACTCGAATGGTTCATCAAGGCTGCCCACTTCAGAAAACTCTCCTCCATCGAATGGGGCATAATAGATTTTAAACCCAAGCACATCATCTGTTTCTGAGCAAAGCGAATCTGACAAAATCCAATTTAGTTCATTCTCTAAATCGGCTAGGCTAATACAACCCGTCGCTTCTTCACACAAATTGCTCACTGTAATGGATGGCGGACATGGATCAACATTATCGAACGGACTACTACACGCTTCCTGAGAATTATTTAACAAGGTGTCATTCAGTCCTTCCAAGCTGTAAGTACCTAGGCTTAAGACCTTATAACATTGTTCGACGCCATTTGGCAGGTTCTCATCTCGATAAGAAGGCGTACTCACCGTATCAAGTATAATAAAATCGCCATTAGGAGCCTGTCGGAAAACGACAAAGTCAAAATTGGACCAAGGGACATTGTATTCCCAAGTCAAATCATTGGCATTATCTGTAGGAGAAGCAGTTAAGTAGACGGAAGATGCTTCCTCTGAGCTACCAAGCTCTACATTTCCTACCACATAAAAAACAACTCTGTAGCTATATCCCAAATCAGTGGTATTCAGCCCCGTATCTGTGAAACAAGTATCATTAGCAGCTGCAAAGCTGTTGTATGACGGGGATGTCCATATAGATTGATACTCCGCTTCCGATGGATTCAGACCAGGCGCTCTTTGTAATTCGTACTGATAAGGCCCCGGATTCGTATTGAGGGTATCGAGGGCATCAGGGTCTGGTTTGAACCAACAGACTTCGATAGAGCCGCTATTCACGTCGGTTGACAGTACGTCTACTTTATTAATTAAAGGCAAATTGCGCTCAAGTTGCTCACAGGCTTCTTCGGACGGTAAACTTTCAACCAGATTGAAAATATAATTACCCGATTCGGATTGTTGAGCAAAAACGGCTAGTATCCGGTAGCAATAAGTTCGGCCTCGTTGTACATCATCGTCTATGTAGAAATATCTTCCGGCATCAAAATCCTGTATCAACTGCGTATTCAATTTTATATATCCACGTCCTTCCAGGCCATTTTCGCACTCATCAGGCACAAACGGATTACTCATTTCTCTTCGCCAAACGGAGAAGCCCTGAAAGTAATTATTCTCTGTAACCTCACAGCTATATGGCATTTCCCAACTCACCGTAATTACATCGCTAGCCGACTGCGCCTGTACGTCCTGCGGAGGTGGGCCAACCACTTTTATTCGAATGGTTTTTAGGGTAGCAAGACCACTGGAATCACCGAAGAAATTATCGACAGCCCTAAAAACAACTTGATAAAATTGATCTGATATATGCTCACATTCGGTTTGCCATCGGAATGTTTTTTGCAGGGGATCATCCTGAAAAAATTCATTGTCGGGTAAAAATTCAGCCGGACTAATCGGTTGTTCAAAGGGTCCTCCGGCGGCAGTCAAACGTACTTTTTGATTGGATTCAAAAATAGGAGCAGTAGCTGTTACACCAAATTGAAGCACTTCTCCTGCAACAACGCATATTTCTTCAACCTCTGTTTCAATAACAGGTGGAATATTATCACATTCGCGAACCAGAATTTGCATATCGCGCATAACAGTATCAATCGGGATACCATTTCGATAACTGATAATGAAAATAGCAATATTATATTCACCCGGTAGTTTGGGCGAATCCCATACAATATCGCCGGTACGTTCATCTATCGTGATCGAATTTCCTGGGTCAGGACCAACTTCGTCGGGAAGTACATAACCCTGAATTGGGCGATCAATATCAAAAAGCGGCGTGGTCAAACGGTAGGCAAGGCTGTCGTTGTCAAAATCTACAGCTCCTGGATTGTGCTGCCATACCTGATCAATACAGGCAAAGTCAACAGGAGGAACAGTCAAGATTGGCGTATTATTACAGGTTTGAAACTGCGGACTTCCAAAAGTATACACCGTTTGAATATGGAACTTGGTACTCAGCGAATTGGGAATGTTTTCGATATCAAAAATCCGGTTCGGATCATTCGTAGAAATACGATAAGTGCCCCGAGCTGAATAGGTATGAATACCGATATAGATGTTTTTCTTAATGTCGTTTTCAAGGGGTTCCCCTTGCGGGAAGCCACCTACTACATTACCATTGGTTCGGTAAATAAATTCACAGGTGCCATCATCCCAACAAATCTCAAGCGAATCTCGGTCGGCATCAAAGCTACTGGTTTTGGTGTAAGTGACGATGGTCGCTTCTATAGTCAGACTTTCCTGACAATCACCTAATATCCGCACGGTAATTTCACCTGCCCGATTGTGGGTCGCATGCCCATCCGGAAGCAAAATGAAGAAGAAAAACCCAAAGCATAGATAAGCTAAATATTGCCGCATAATTTAGAATTTTGAACATAAAAAACTTCTGATCTGATAAGCAATGGAACCAGAAGTATAGCATTCCATGATATTGCCTATGTATTAGACCAGTTAAGCAGTTAATTTGTTGGCTTCAGATTTAGCTGGAGATGTCTGTTATTGCGCTTTCATGTACAATTTGACATATCTTGAAATATACTTCCCTATTACGTCAAATTCAAGATTAATCTTGTCGCCTACTTTAATATTCTTAAATGTTGTGTGCTCGTAAGTGTAAGGAATAATCGCTACAGAAAACATTCGATCGACCGGATTCACGACCGTCAGGCTCACGCCATTGATACAAACCGAGCCTTTATCAACCAGTAAATGCTCTTCTGTAGGTTCATATTCAAAGGTAAAATACCAGCTGCCTTCTACCTCTTCGATCTTTTTACAGATGCCAGTGCCGTCTACATGCCCTTGTACGATATGGCCGTCAAGTCGGCCATTAGATACCATTGCTCTTTCCAGGTTAACGGCATCTCCGGTTTGAAGCTGACCTATATTAGAACGCTGTAAGGTTTCTTCAATTGCCGTAACGGTATGGGTATTTTCGCCAAGAGCGACAACCGTCAGGCAGACGCCATTATGAGATAAGCTCTGATCGATTTTAAGCTCATTCGAAATGCTAGATTCAATAGTGAAATGGACATTACTCCCTTCTTTTTCAATAGATTTGATATGCCCCAATGATTCAATGATTCCTGTAAACACGCTCTTGTTTTTTCTGTTTTCCTAGTCCTCTGTTGGAGAACGGTCAATTAACTACATCAGTAATAAAAACTCAGATTTTTGTACTAAGTTCAAACCCTGCCGCCAAGCTAACTCAATTTAAAAAGAAAAACGGAAAAATGGCAGACGATCACCCTTGTCTGATTTGCCTGCAAAGGCAGAAAATAATGGCTATTCTGCTTGTAAGCGTGCCAGACAGTGTTTCAGACTGCTCCGCCAGTGCGGAATATCAATACCAAAAGTGTGTTTGATTTTTTCTTTGTTCAATACACTAAAAGGTGGGCGTTTGGCTGGCGTAGGATAATCTTTGCTCTCAATCGGGAGTACGTTGCAATCAATTTCCGACAACTCGAAAATCGCTATCGCAAAGTCATACCAACTACAAACGCCTTCATTAGAATAGTTGAAGATACCAGCTTGAAGGTCGTCATTCGTAATAATTTGCAGCACCGTGCGGGCAATATCATAAGCATAAGTCGGTGTACCCACCTGGTCAAAAACCACATTGAGCAAATCGCGATCTTTACCTAATCGCTGCATGGTTTTTACAAAATTATGCCCAAAAAAGGAATACACCCAAGAGGTGCGAATAATCATAGTTTTCGGATGTGCCAGCAGGGCTTCTTCCTCCCCCTTGAGCTTGCTGTGCGCATAAACACTCTGCGGCTGGGTCGGATCATCTTCCTTAAAAGGCGTATTTTGTTGGTTGTGATATACGTAATCCGTTGAGAAATGTATAAAATCTGCTCCTTTTTCGGCACAGGTGCTAGCCAGGTTTTTTACAGCCGTCTGATTGACCAGATAAGCCAACTCACCTTCTTTTTCAGCCTTATCAACCGCCGTATATGCAGCACAATTGATGCAAATATCAATATCGTGTGTTTCAAAATAACTGCGAACAGCCTCCGCATCCGTAATATCCAGAACTGAACGATCTGCGGCAATCATTTCAATTTGCTGTTCAAATTCAATAGCGAGGTGTTGCAATTCACGACCAATTTGGCCATTCGCACCTGTAACAAGGATGGTCTTCATATAGCGAATTTTTGATGGCTCAAATGTAATGTTTTTAGAAGAGCATCCCCGCCAATTTTCGATTTTTAGCTTATCTCACGATCATTCTGTATAGTTTTACCCTCCGAAAGGTATGTTGTTCTTAGGGCGTGCCCCACCCGCCTTTGGCGGTTTTGGGTCAGGCTATCCGTACAGCCCGGAACCAGGAACTAGAAGGGGAGGGGCTTTCCTCCTATCCTTCACGCTTCACGCGCTCCTGCTTCCAGCAGATCGCTCTTCACCTAAAACAATAACCAACTTATAATGGTAATGAGCGCGATGAAAATCGGGATAAGTACGGCAATCCAATAAGTCATGGCGTATGCTTTGGTTCGAAATGCCTGAGGATCATCAGGGCTGCTCACTTTTTCGAGCGTACTTCCCATATTATAAACAAGGTTGGCCGCCCCCATATAAATCAAATACAAGGTGAGCAAAAAGAAGATATTCCAGAGCGAAATAGGGGCATCAGGAAATAAAAAACGAGTAAATAGGAATAAAAAAACAGCAGTTAACAGGCCTGACCAAAGCAAGCCCTGATTGAAATAAGGTCGACGGAAATTCCACCATTCAAGCGGTTGCTTGTCTTTTTGATGAAGCAATAATTCCATATCGAGTACATCTCGAAATGCACCAGTATTGTTCTGCTGAAAATTGTTGAAAAGGTATGCAACTAGGGGCAGAAACCCCACCATAACGATTGCAAAAAGTAGTACGATCCCCATCATTCATCTTGCTTGATTAGGGATCATCCTAAAGACAATATCAGAAAATCCCTGTTATTTTCGATGTTCTCCGAGAAAGGGAAGAACTTTATCTTTCTCAGAAAGAACAAGCTCAGCCGCATCAATGTTCCAGTCGATATTCAACTGAGGGTCATCATAACGAATTCCACCTTCACTTTCCTTGGAGTACCAATTGTCTACTTTATAGAAAAACTCAGCTGTTTCAGACAATACTACATAGCCATGAGCAAAACCTCGTGGCACAAAAAGCTGTCGTTTGTTTGAACTACTGAGTACTACCGAATATTGCTGTCCGTAGGTAGAAGAGTTTTCTCGCAGATCGACGACCACATCCAACACCTCGCCTTCAAGAACTCGAACTAATTTTGCCTGTGCAAATGCTCCAGTTTGGTAATGAAGGCCCCGAAGTACTCCTCGGCTAGACCTAGCTTGGTTGTCTTGAACAAATTGAGCAGTGATACCAGCTTCTGCAAAAACTTTTTCATTGTAGCTTTCAAAGAAGTAACCGCGTTCATCTCCCCAGACTTTGGGTTCAAAAAGTAGTAGATTGTCAATTCCTGTTTCCTGAAAGGGCATGGTTTATTTTTTTCGAAAGAAGATACTCATTGGAACGCCCGTAAAATTAAAGTTTTTACGCAATTGGTTTTCCAAATATTGCTTATAACTTTCCCGAACATGCTTTGGATTATTACAGAAAAAAGCAAAAGCCGGGTAATAAGTAGGCAATTGAGTTATGTATTTAATCTTTACAATTTTGCCGCGGTGTACGGGCGGTGGATAGCGCTCGATAGCTTCCAGCATAATATCATTTAGCTCGGAAGTTTTGATCTTGCGGGTACGGTTTTCGTATACATCCAAGGCCATCTCAACAGCCTTGAAAATTCTTGTTTTTTCGAGCGCAGAAATGAAAACGATGGGCACATCTGTAAAAGGTGCAATCCGGTTGCGGAGTTCCTTTTCATAATCACGCAGGGTATTGGTTTCTTTTTCCACCAAATCCCATTTATTGACCAAAATGACGATTCCTTTGTTACGTCTTTGCGCCAAGCGGAAAATGGACATATCCTGAGCTTCAATACCTGTTTGTGCATCTACCATCAGAATACAAATATCTGCTTCTTCCAATGCTTTGATAGCACGCATAACCGAGTAAAACTCAAGGTCTTCGTGTACCTTTGCTTTTTTCCGCATTCCTGCGGTATCGATCAATAAAAATTCTTTTCCAAACTTGGTATATTTGGAGTGAATGGAGTCGCGGGTAGTACCTGCAATCTCTGTAACAATATTTCGCTCAATACCCAATAAAGCATTGGTAAGAGATGACTTGCCGACATTGGGTTGTCCAAGAATAGCAAATTTGGGCAAATCGCTTTCTACAGTTTCCTCATCATCCAGTTTTTCGGAAACGGCATCCAGTAGTTCCCCACTGCCGCTTCCGGTAATGGAAGAAAGGAAGAAGGTTTCCTCAAAGCCAAGGCTCCAGAATTCGTTAGCCGCTAATAAGCGGGCGTGGTTATCAACTTTATTTACAGCCAGTATAACCGGCTTATTTGTTCGGCGTAGCATTTGAGCAACCTGTTCGTCGAGGTCTGTAATTCCGGTAGTTACGTCGACCATAAAAATGATGATAGCTGCTTCATCCATTGCGATTTTTACCTGCGTGCGGATCGCTGCCTCAAAGACATCATCGGAGTCACGCACAAAACCACCCGTATCAATTACTGTAAATGTTTTACCATTCCAAAAACTCGAACCATACTGACGATCACGCGTTACTCCGCTGATATCATCAATAATGGCTTGCCTTTGTCCGATGAGGCGGTTGTATAGCGTAGATTTTCCTACATTCGGACGTCCCACGATGGCAACAATATTATTTCCCATTTGTCTGTTTAGCGTTGAGCTGATTTATTTATAAAAGCCTACAAAGGTACGGATTATCCTATAGGATTTATAACCCGATTCAAATTAGCGATAACCAAAATGCTGAAGCATACGGTCATCGTCTCGCCAATTGTCTTTGACTTTGACATGCAGTTCGAGGAATACTTTCTTTTCTAAAAAAGTTTCGATGTCTTTTCTCGCTTCTGTACCTAATTTTTTGATGGCCGCACCACCTTTTCCAATGATGATTGGCTTTTGTGTTTTTCTGCCTACAAAAATACTGGCATCAATTCGGATAAGTGGTTCGCCCCTGCGGGTTTGGTCTTCTTTGAAACTATTGACGGCTACTTCTGCGTAGTAAGGAATTTCTTGTTGATAGAGCAACAAGATTTTTTCGCGAATAATTTCACTTACAAAGAATCGTTCTGATCGATCTGTAAATTGATCTTTAGGATAGTAGACTGGGCCTTCCGGCAAATATTTTAAAATTAGCTTGAAAAGCGTTTCGGTATTGTTTTTATGGAGTGCAGCGATGGGCACCGTTTCCGTAAATGGAATGCGCGCATTCCACTCTTGAATTTGCTGCAAAACTTCTTGTGGTTGTACGAGGTCTGTCTTGTTGAGCACCAGAAAAAGCGGTACTTCTACCGCTTTCAGCCGTTCGATGATCGGGTCGTCATCTTCAAACTTTTCATTCATTTCTGTAACAAAAAGCATGAGATCGCCATCTTCAAAAGTAGTGCGCACAAAGCTGTTCATCACTTCATGCATTTTATAGCTCGGATCCTTGATGATACCTGGCGTATCAGAGAAGACCACCTGATAGTCCTCATCACTCATGATGCCGATGATTCTGTGTCGGGTGGTTTGTGGTTTATTGGTGATAATGGACATACGCTCGCCCATTAGGGCATTCATAAGCGTAGATTTGCCGACATTCGGACGGCCAATGATATTTACAAAACCAGATTTGTGCAAAGTGTCGCTTGTTATATGATTAGAAATATGCAAATAAACGGAGCTAGGTCGAACTATTCCGTTGTATTGAAGCATTTGGCGAAAGCCTATGCACACAAAGATACAGAATTCCTTTAATAGGTGAGTTGGCGCTGCAAGCCACCATTGATCATTTTGTCTATGATTTTGAAAATAACTTTGGGTTTGTGAGGGCGCCAGTTGATGTCATTAAAATCTGCTCCAAAATTGACATAGTGTTGCAAACGATGATCCTGCATTTCATCTTTGACGTGGTCAAGGGTATTGAGAAAACAAATCCAGCCACGTTCGTCAGAAATATCTTCATACCATTCTTCGTAATAACAGTCATCGGAACCATGAAAGTTGAGTACATTTTCACAAATGATGATGAATTTGTGAACATCGTGATTGGTAAGTTGATCGATGACTTCTCGCTTGAGAAACATAATGTCGTTGTATAAGCTATCGTTCCATTCGCCTATCATTTCGAGTATGGCGTAGCCTTCCGAATAATCTACAAATAACAATTTGGTATAAAGGGTAAGCGATCCAAATTCATCCCATTGTGGATGAATGAAGTAGTTATAGACCTTTTTGGTATACTGAAATTCATTATACTGCCGCTGATAAAAAGGAGATCTTTCATCATGGGAAGCTACATATTTATCACGCCATTTGAAAAAAGGCTCGATGTCGTGCATAGAGATGTTACATTTTTGTCTTTAATCTTCTTCAAGCTAACGATTTGAGTTATTTAATTGTTTTTGGAAATCTGGAGATATCAGAATGCTAACTTTCTATAAAATCAAGGCAATTAAAAAGCCAATGATAATCCCTAAAATACCAAGTATGATATACATGAGGACAAGGCCAAAGAAGGCGACTGCCAAACCTACCAGAATGGATGAAAGTCTTTTGAGCTGAAATAGGCGATGGTAAATCCAACCAAAATAGATTGCATTGACGAGTATAGAAATCGCAAAAGAGTAAGTCAAAATGGACGGAAAAAAATAATAGATACCTATGATAGGGATGCCTATAATGGTTACCTGTGAAGTCATAAAGGTAATCATAGTAAGATGTTCTGCATAGTTATACGAACGTTTGCGAAACAACCAAAAGGAAACCGCACTGAGGAAAGGCAATAAAAGAAGGGGTATGAAATTTAAAAAAGCTTTTATTCTTTTTTGCATTTCTGCTTGCTGTCGGACTATTTCCGGATCGTCGGCCATAGGGCTTATCTGATTAAACTGGCTCACGATGGTATCAAAAACGCCTGTGCTCAGGCTCAGCAAGGTAGAAATACCCATCCAAATGATAAAATACCGGATAGGGTGGTAATATTTGACTCGATTACCGGCGATATATTCGCGGATAACTTGTTCGGGGCGGGTAAAAAGTGCTTTGAATGTAAACCAAAAACCGTGTTCTACATTAGTAATGATAGCAAATAAGTTGTGGATCAGGTTTTTGAGTGTAATTCTTGGAATGGCACTCTTTTGCCCACAGGCATAGCAAAAATGGCCGTTCAGTGGTGTACCACAATTGATGCAGGAAGACATGATGTTTATTTTTGTAAGTGACAGACCAAAATTAAAATTTGTCAATCAAAATGACTGAACTAATTGATGACTTGACAAAATACCTTTGTTTGTAATTCGGCTTAACTACTTATGTCGCAAAAAATTACCTTTGCAATCTTTTCGAAAGATAATAAGTTCTGTCAGGAAATAGTGAAATGTGGATGAAACGATTTCTATTTACAGGGCCGGAGTCAACTGGCAAGACCTATTTAGCGAAAGCGGTAGCCCAGGCCTATGGTGCGATTTGGTCGCCGGAATATGCCCGCTTTTACCTTAGCCGCTTGGGGCGGCCTTATGAGGAGTCAGATTTGCTAAATATAGCGAAAGGTCAATTACAATGGGAAGCCATTTGGAGTCAACAAGCCCATAAAATGATATTTTGTGATACCTCTATGTTGGTCATGCAGGTGTGGTCGGAGTTTAAATATGGGCGATGCCATCCATGGATTAGCGAGCAATTGACTAAGCATACCTATGATATGTATTTTCTTTGTAGTACAGATATCACCTGGGAAGATGATCCGCTGCGCGAACACCCTGAGGAGCGAGATCGCTTGTACGAAATCTATTTGGCGAAGTTGAAGCAATTAGGCGTACCCTTTGTAGAAGTGCGTGGCGCAAAGGAAGAGCGTATTGCACATTGCAAGATGTATATTGATCAGCTAATGAAAGCAGATATGGGG
>JALEHC010000176.1 GCA_022763215.1 Saprospiraceae bacterium | reverse complement strand
CATCATACATAGACACATCATACATAAAAATGGTGGAGAAAAATGCGCGGTGTAAAGGTTTTCGTATTCATCGAAGTAACACCAGTTGCTTACTGCCACCAAGTCCTTAAATTATATTTGGATGATAAAAGTTCCTTTTCAAAAAAGATCAGGAGTATTATTAAGCCTCCCAATCTCTATAATCATATTTGTTATTTGTTTGTCGCTTTTGACATTTCAAAGATAGGCGGGGCACTGCGCAGTCTTTTTGCGTAGTTGAAAAAAGAATTATTTTTTCCTAAAAAAATTGAAAAATAGCCTAGGAAACAGGTCTGCGGAAGTGTTCAAACAAAGTAATCGTGCTGAACAGCATTAGGAAAGAATAAACAGAATCATCAAGAGGAACAGAAGTTAGGCGAATGCCGAGATATTCTTCGGGGTTGTAGATAACAATTGGTTCTTGCGTGTATCCTCCAGTCAAAACCCCATTTACCAGCATGAAGGGAATCCAACTTACCAAATATGCCAAGTAAAACCGACTTCGGTAGCGGCCATCTACAAACAGATAGTGAAACAAAACAAAAGCACCGGAAAGCAAAAAGGTAGTACTCGTATAAAGATGGTTCCAATACAAAAATCCAATGACCAAGAAAACCAAGATGAGTATAGGCGTTATGTAGGATTCGGCGAAAGCCAGAATATCACGCTTGATATAGAAATTGAGACATTCATAAATAAACACACACGCAAATGGGACCGTGAAGAAAAATAGCCATTCTTCAATAGGTAAGCCCAGAAAAAAAAGCCCAGAAAGATAATCCGGGTTAAATCCCCATACTTGCTGCTCTGCAAAAAATACATCCCATGCAATGAAAACGGAAGCCACGATCAACACAGCCGGAAAAAGATACTTCCAAGAGGTGTAATAGCGGACGTTTTTGTCGAAAGACAGAGCAAAAACCGGTATAAATGTGAAAAGGTGAAGATAAAAGTAGGTATAAGGCGATTCCAACCAGGCCAACTGCTGCACCTGAGGTACCTGCATGAGAAGATTGTTGCTTTGTACAAAGTCAGTTACCCAGAGAATAGCCACCAAAAGAATAGCAACAAGGGGGATAATAAATTGTAAGCCTTTGTTTCTGTCAACTGACTTTGTAGCGCTCAACATAAAGTATTTTTTAGAAAATATTCAATCGATTAACCAAAGCCGAGCGGAACAGCAGGTATACTTTTTTGCTGTCATTCACCCGTATACGCTCTTGTTTTACACGTGCCGGAGTTGCCCCCTTGATTTTCTGGAATAAATTGGTGTAATAAACATACGCCAAGTATACCCCAAAACGAGCACCTTTCGGCAATTGGATAATCCCTTTATAAGCATCATCAAAATCTTTTTTGATATCTGCTTCGATTTGAACTTTGTCTTCGTAAGTGAACTTAGTAAAATCAACACCAGGAAAATAAACGCGACCACGATCATCATAATCGCTCTTCATGTCGCGAAGGAAGTTGATTTTCTGGAAAGCAGAGCCCAAGCTGCAAGCTGGTTCCTTCAATCGTTCGTATTCCTTATTATTGCCTTCACAGAAAACGCGCAGACACATTAGGCCAACAACTTCTGCGGAGCCATAAATATATTTTTTGTAAAGTTTGTCTTCGTAGCGATCAAAATGCAGGTCCATTTCCATGCTATCAAGAAAGGCATCGATGAGCTCCATCTCGATATTGTACTTGTGGACGGTTCGCTGAAAAGCTTGTAGAACAGGATTCAGGCTAATTTTTTCGTAAATGGCTTTGTAGGTGTCCTGTCGAAAGCGTTCCAGCAGTTCTGCTTTTGGATAATCGTGAAAAGTGTCCACGATTTCATCAGCAAAACGTACGAATCCGTAGATATTATAAATGGGCGCTCGAAAACGCCGATCAAATACACGAATGCCCATTGAAAAGGAAGTACTGTAGCGATTGGTAATCAATTTGCTACATTCCATGCAAGTTTTGCTGTACAAGTCTAGCATAATCATACAGTTTGAATCTTTCCTCTGTCAGAGAAAAGAAAGGGTCAATTTTTGGATGCGTTAATAGTTCGTCCGCCTTACTAAATGTTTATCATAGTTTTTTGAGGCATGGTACCAGTACTGATCAAATACTTGGTTAGGGCTGAAATTATTTAATCAGACTGGCTACCTCATTTGCAACTACTTCACCAGAGATCAGGGAAGGCGGTACGCCTGGTCCAGGTGTTGTAAGCTGACCTGCATAAAACAGGTTTTTTACTTTTTTGCTTCTCAGTTTTGGTTTCAGGAAAGCAGTTTGGAAAAGCGTATTTGCCAATCCATAAGCATTCCCTTTAAAAGCGTGATAGTCTTTTTCAAAATCTTGATGTGCAAAAGAGCGCTTGTATATGATATGCTTACGAATTTCTTGACCGGTCAGATTTTCTAAACGGTTCATCACTATGTTAAAATATTGTTCTCTTCTTTCGGGCGTGTCTTCTAATCCGGGTGCCAATGGTATCAGCAGGAATACATTTTCGTGGCCTTCCGGAGCAACCGAATCGTCTGTTATAGAAGGGATACAAGCATAAAAGAGTGGTTTTTCAGGCCACTTCGGTTGGTCGTATATTTCGACTGCATGCTGCGTAAAATCTTCATCAAAAAATAAATTATGATGGTGAAGATTTTTCAATTTTTTATTGATTCCCAGATAAAATAATAGCGAAGAAGGCGCCATAGTTCGTTTGTTCCAATAAGACTGGTTGTAACGGCGATGTTCTGGGCGAAGCAAATTTTGTTCAACATGATGATAGTCCGCAGCACCTATCACTACATCTGCGTCATATTCTTGATCTTGCGTAATGACTTTGGTCGCATGGCCATTGGGTACATAAATCTGCTTGACTTCCTGATTTAGGCGAATGTCCACCCCTTTTTCTTCCGCAAGGCTCACCATCCCCTTGACAATCTCGTGCATTCCCCCCATCGGATACCAAGTGCCAAGTGCGATATCGGCATAATTCATCAAGCTGTACATCGCCGGTGTATTTTCAGGGGTTGCCCCCAAAAACAAAACCGGAAACTCCAACAATTGAATAAGTTGCTCGTTTTTAAACAACTTCCGAACATGCGAAGACATCGACTGGAACATTTGCAGACGAAACAAACTGGCAATTACTCGCCAATCTGCAAATTCCATGATTGAATGACTAGGTTTGAATACAAATTCATTGATCCCTACCCGGTACTTGTATTCGGCTTCCGCCAAAAACTTTCTTAAATTTTGGGTACTGCCCGGTTCGTAGCGCTCAAACATAGCTTCGAGTTCGGCCATATTTGCAGGCACTTCCATTTTATCGTCTTTACCAAAGAAAATAGAGTAGGAAGGATCGAGCCTTTTGAGCTCGTAATAATCAGATGGCTTCTTTCCAAATCGCGCAAAATAGCGTTCAAAAATATCCGGCATCCAGTACCAGCTAGGGCCCATATCAAAAACGAAGCCATCCGTTTCAAACTTTCGGGCACGTCCTCCAGGTACGGCATTTTTTTCTAACAAGGTCACATCGTATCCCTTGTCTGCCAAGTTAGTCGCAGCGGATAAACCAGCGAATCCAGAACCAATTACAATCGTTTTCTTTGCCAAGTTGCTGTTCGATTTAGATTTCCTATTAAATACGTTTCATCAACAGCAATTTGGTTCTTTTGTTTAAGATAAACAGGCTCAAAGAGGCTTTAAATTCAACAAAAAGGTATAAAATCGAGCATAATTTTTATTTGGATTGCCTGCTTAAGGAAGGAAAGAAGTCCGCCTTTCTGAACAAAATTGAGAAGGGCGGACTTTGGAAGGTTTATTTTTTAGCGTAAAAAATCTTATCCAAAAATGCAATCATCACATCTAAGGCAGGTGGTGCGTCTTTTTCGAAGCTAATCCCCAAAAACTCATTGCTCCCGGAATCTAGAAAGGCATGTGGTCGCCCTTCGTGTACCCAATAATCCAGATCATCATGTCCAGCTTCCTTCAATTTACCTATGTATTGTTGAATGGAGGCAGGGGTTGTGAGATCGTCTTTTTCACCGACGGTGAATAACATAGGAGGATAGTCTTTCTCGCTATGCGGAACAATATTATAAATGGGAGATACTGCTTTATAGTATTCGGGATGTTCCTCTACATTAATTTCATTGCCAAAAATACCTCTTGGCTTTGCTTGCCCCATCACCCAGAAAAAGTTACTTTCTTTTTCAAAGCCTCCGATTTTCGCGGAAGCGTGCATATCAAATGCGCCATAGCTAATCATAGCGGCTTGTACGGCTATGCCGCCTTCATTGGCAATATCGTCAGCTGTTTTGCCCTCAGGCAGCCAGCTAGGCTGAAAGCCAAGATTGGTGCCTTGAAATCTATTTGCCGAAAGGCGATGCCCCTGTGTAGCCACCATAGTTGCCAAGTGTCCTCCTGCGCTATCGCCCGTAACGATTATTTTGGACGGATCGCCGCCATACTCAGCAATATGAGCCTTTACCCAAAGTACGGCTCCCAGCGCATCCTCGACAATCTCGTTCATTTTTACGGTATTTTGCTGGTCGACCAACAAACGGTAATTGACATTGCAAACGACATATTCGCCATGCTTAGCCAGATAAGCTGCGGACTGATCCATGATACTTTTGTTGTTGATCAGCCATCCACCACCGTGGTACATGATGATTACCGGATACGCATCTTTCCCTCTATCAGGGGTATAAATATCCATTGTCAGGTCAAAACCTTCCGGAGTTGCCCACTTGATATCTTTGGTTACTTTGATAGCGGTATCTTGAGGCATCAACTCAGAAGCCCAAGACGTATAGCCGAACGTAAACAGCATAAGAAAAAGTAAATAGGGTGATTTTGAATACATATTTTATGATTTAGTTTTTATTTACCAACATAAGAAACTCTGTAAATGGCATCTGCAAAGTCATCGGAGATCAACATAGAGCCATCTGGCAAAAATTCGAGATCAACCGGGCGGCCCCAGGCGTCGTCTTCTTCTTTATCAAGCCAACCTTCAATAAATGGCTCATAGCTCTTTGCATTTCCATTATCATCAAGCTGTACTTGCATCACTCGGTAGCCAATTTTGGTGCTTCGATTCCAAGAACCGTGCTGAGCAATAAAGATGCGATTTTTGTATGCTGCCGGAAACTGATCTGCTGTATAAAACTCAAGACCAAGCGGTGCTACGTGTGGCCCAAGATTTTGCACTGGCGGAGTAAACTCACTGCAATCGCGTTTTTCGCCAAATTCCGGGTCAGGCGTATCGCCTTGGTGGCAGTAAGGATATCCAAAGTGCATATTGTCTTTTGGTGCATGATTGAGCTCGCAAGAAGGCGAATCATCGCCCAGCCAGTCGCGACCATTATCAGTAAACCACAAGTCGCCAGTCTCCGGATGCCAAGTAAAACCAACTGTATTCCGAATTCCTTTGTGTACCACTTCCATACCTGTTCCATCAGGATTGAGTCGAGTGATCGAATTAAAGATTTCATCTTCGGACTCACAAATGTTACAAGGTGCTCCTACAGGCACATAAAGTTTTCCGTCGGGGCCAAAAGCTATATATTTCCAGCCGTGGTGCGTTTCTGTTGGATAACCATCAAACACCACTTTCGGTGCAGGCGGCGATTCTAGATTATTTTCGATATCCTCAAACTTTAGAATGCGACTCACTTCTGCTACATAGAGGTCGCCGTCTCGAAAAGCAACGCCATTTGGCATTTTCAGCTTTTT
>JALEHC010000175.1 GCA_022763215.1 Saprospiraceae bacterium | reverse complement strand
TTATAGGGAAACGACTTAGCCGTTTCCCTATCTGACTTTAATTCATTGGTAAATTAAGACCAATCATCATGTCAAATGCCATATCGCGATTTGGCCGCTGCGCAGCCACCACATCTACCCGAAAAAATCGAAATAAGCCCCAACCGATACGATCAATCCCGAAATTGATTTCATAGTAAGTATCCCGATCTTCTGTATACAAAAAGGAAGCACCTAATACCGAAACAAAACCTAACTTCCGGATCAACGGTATTTTATCCAATAAAAATCCGTCAAAATGATGTTGGAAATGGGCTTCGGTATACATTCCATTTGTGCTGTAGTCGTAATAAGGCAATCGCATAAACGAACTCATGTATCGCGAAGGATTACCAATCAAAGTCTGGTTGCCATTAAAGTGCTTGTAATCGGTAAATTGCATAAAGTCCGTATTATTAAACCAACCAAACTCTGTGTTAAATTCAAAGTATCCAATCAAACCAAGTGGAACATAATTCTCCCGAACCTGTACGGCAAAATGATCAAAATTCACATCACTTCCTACAGCTTCTATACCACGGCGATAATGGAGCCAAATATCCGGCCAGCGACTTCCCTGGTTGAATTTGCGACCAGGATAACTTACGTACTTTTGATTGATTCGAAAGCGTAAATGGGCTTCAAAAATGAGCGCTTCATGATTGGAAAACATCGGTATGCGCTCATCATCTGGCGATATGGAAAGGAAGAAATTGTTGGGTTCGTATTCGTCATCTTTTCGCTTGAAGCTATAGGTCGAGTTATTTTCCAGTCGACTGCGTTGTTCGTATGCAAGCGAAGTCCGCAGATAAATTCCATTGACCAATTCTCGGGAAAACTGAACTTTACCAAAGGAGCGGTCGTATAGCCGCATATAATTATCCTTCCACCAAAGTGAGGTAATGGTATTGAGGGTAGGCGTAATCGGGTTTTCGGCATTAAACTGAGAAGCCATAATTCCTCCCGAAACCGTCAAACGTGTATTGTGAATGCGGTCAAAATTCTTGGTCATGCTTACACTCGCCCGCAGTCGCTTGTCAGACAAGCCATAGCCTAATTTTCCGCGAAAGCGAAACCACTTGATATTATTTTCATCGTATTCTTTGCGGTAGCGAATGCCCAAATCTCCATTCCAGCCTTGAACGGCATTGAATTGAATGGTAGTCAGTGGTGACTCAATGGAGAAAAATTTGCGCTCATAGCTGTTGTTGTAGCTGTAGCCAAAAAACATCTTACCAACCGTAAACTTATTATTTTTATCATCAATGGAATCCAGATAAACCTTAGATTTCCGAACCGTTTGCAGGCTGTCTTTTCTTACGTAATCTACCGCTTCTTCTTGCGTCAGCGGAATTGGTCGAATGCTGTCGAAATAGGTTAAAGGTTGGTCATTGGCTTTGTCTTCTACCTTAAAAATCTCATTATCAAAAAAGCCTTTTTCATAATCGCGCTCCAAATCATAATTGGAATAGATTCCCGTAAAACTTCCTTGTAATTGAAACCCAAAAAGCCCTGCTTTGAAAGTAATATTCTGAGAAATCATCCGCCAAACATCCGGCTTCTTCACTGGCACATGCACTTGCTTGATATACAGCGAATCCAAGCCCGGTTGTTTCATCGAACCTTTCGTTACGACCAAGTCAACACCCTGAATATTCCAAAGATCTTCCACTATATATATGATTCCGCTGTAAACAGGATCTTCACTTCGTTTTGGAATAACTTTGATTTGATTGATCAAGCGCCCCGATTCGTCATAAAAAGTTCCCATCAATTGATAACGATAATACCCAAAAGCATTGTCATCAATCGGAGAAATGATCTGACGCCCCATCAAAGCATAACTTTCATACAGATTAAAGTCCATTTCAGAGGCCCGGTTGAAGCCAAAACCATTGTCATTACCGCTCACTTTGGTATATTCCATCTGCTCCTTGTACTTATCTGGCTCCATAAAATGTAGTGTGGACTTTGACTCAGACAGATAAATAATTCCCTGACGATTAGTATCTAGGCTACCACCCATGTCACCAATTTCTACGCCCATAAAACTCTCTGGTGCATCCAAAAACTTGATATTGCCTTTGATATACACATCGCAGCTATACGCCTGTACCAAATCGCGATAATATTTTCGTTTGGCCATTGCTTGTCGAATAACTGGATAGGCGGGATCTTCTGCATCAGCCTGAACGACGATTTCCTCCAGTTCGACAGCTTGTTCTTTGAGCTTTACATCAAGTTCTAAGCGTTTTCCATCGTAGTTTATATTCCGAACTTGTTGCTCATACCCTACAAACTGGAATACAATTTCGTGTTTGCCTTTCGGCAAATTTAACTCATAGCGCCCTTCGACATTTGAGGTCGTTCCTTTGGAAGTTCCTTTTTCATAAACGGTTGCAAATGGCAAGGGTTCTCCCTTTTGATCGGTAATCAAGCCTGTAATTTGGCTATTGATCTGACCATAAAAACCCATCAAACAAAAGAAAAGAAGATAGCATTTCTTCATAGCTGAAAATTGGTTAAAGTTATTAGAATCGGGTGCAACACTGTTCTGTTATTTTCGCTTTCGCGAAATCCAGTATTGAAACGCCAAGTTAAAAGATAAACTTGTTATAGGACGATTTATTAAGAAGGGAGAAGGCAAGATTTAGACCAGTTGCCTTGATTGATGGAATTGTGACGCTTGCGCTAAATTAATACTTTTTGAGCATAAAGTGAATTGGTCTTTCGACCAATCCGTCTTTTGCCCTAATTTTATCTTTTGCGGCTTTTTTGCCGCTTTTCAAATTTTTCTCTAATTATTTCCTGTACTGGACGCTCTTCAATTTTACTTTCTAACCATGAAATAATATCCAAGTATAAGAACGGTCTCTTTTCAAAACGATCATCTTCCAGTTGAGTCAGCTTGTCTTTCAGGCGAATAAACTCATCTTTCAACTCACTCTCGCGCATGCGCGGTGTTTT
>JALEHC010000019.1 GCA_022763215.1 Saprospiraceae bacterium | reverse complement strand
TTTCTACCTTTCGGTAAATGTGAAACAGGGCACTTTACAATACCCACTATCCCATGACAAGCAAAACATTACCCCAACACGGGCTGGCAACTGTAGAAAATATCTATAAAGCAAAAGTCAGATTAAGAGGCATTGCGGAACATACTCCGCTCATGAAAAATTTCAATCTTTCCGAAAACTTCAACTGTGACGTCCACCTCAAACGAGAGGATTTGCAGGTGGTGCGTTCTTACAAAATTCGGGGAGCTTACAATAAAATGGCTTCCACGCCACGAGAATTACTCGAAAAAGGCGTCATCTGTGCCAGCGCCGGCAATCATGCACAAGGTGTTGCTTTTGCCTGTCATAAGCTGGGTGTTCCGGGCAAAATTTACATGCCCAATGTCACGCCCCAACAAAAAATCAAAAAGGTCAAATTATTCGGTAAAGACAAAGTAGAAGTTGTACTAATTGGCGATACTTTCGATGATGCTTACGCAGAAGCCAAACGCGAAGCCAAGGAAAATAACTTACTTTTTGTCCATCCTTTTAATGACGAACGAGTTATCGAAGGCCAGGGAACTGTCGGCCTGGAAATACTCGAAGACCTCCACGCTCCTATCGATTATGTTTTTGCCGCAATCGGTGGCGGTGGCCTGATTTCGGGTTTGGGTAGTTACTTCAAACAAATCAGCCCCCAAACGAAAATTATCGGTGTCGAACCGGCAGGCGCTCCGGCTATGTACCAATCACTCAAAGAAGGCAAAGTCATAAAATTGGATAAAATCGACAATTTTGTGGATGGCGCTGCCGTCAAATCAGTGGGTAACAAAACCTTTGAAATTGTCCAAAAAGTAGTTGATGATGTAGTACTCGTGCCAGAAGGAAAAGTCTGTAGTACCATCTTACAACTCTATAATGAAGAAGGGATTGTCGTCGAACCAGCTGGTGCACTTTCTATAGCTTCCCTTGATTTTTATAAAGAAGAAATAAAAGGCAAAAATGTCGTTTGCATCATTGGTGGTAGCAATAACGACATTACCCGAACAGAAGAAATTAAGGAACGATCACTCCTATACGAAGGCCTCAAGCATTATTTTATTATCCGGTTTCCGCAAAGAGCCGGTGCATTGCGCGATTTCCTCAATAATGTATTAGGCCCCAATGATGATATTACCCATTTTGAGTATACCAAGAAACACAATCGGGAAAAAGGCCCAGCATTGGTAGGTATACAAATGCAGAAAGCCAGTGATTATGAGGCTTTACTCAGCAGAATGGAAGCTCACCAAATCGCTTTCCAAAGTATTAATAATAGCAAAATGTTGTTTGATTTTTTGGTATAATCAATTCTTGGCACAGTATTTGGTATAAAGTAAGTGGGTCACATAAAGTACCCAAAATAACTACAACTACACCAAATTACACCGAGGTAAAACATACCAGATACATTTTTTAATTACACCAATACAGAAAAAGAATCTGTTTAACAAATCGCAAAATATTTTGCGAACACAGGACAAACAGGTTATGAGAAAACAAGAGGTACCAAAAAGAAGGGCCTCAAAAAACAGCAGAATCAGGGCCAGAGCGAAGCATATGCTCTTGCCCTTTCTGTATTTCGGCTTAGGCCAAAATAAATCAGAAACGAAGCGGGAATTTTTGGAAATAATTTGATTATTTCGCCTGATTTATCGTTAAAATTTGAAAATTGTTTCAATATTAGAGCAGAATTTCAAACGCAAAGATATAACTTTGGTGCGCTTTGAAAGATAAGAATAAACCAATTTCAAAAAGCAAGAGATTAGAGACCCTACAGAAACTAAGATTTCTGTTTTTTTGTCTTGTATAGTCTCTGTTCATGCTTTGAGAGGGCTAAAATGGGTTAGCGATGTAATGGAAGTTATTCATAGTAATAACTTTTAGTACAACAAAAAAGTTTTTGAGAGTACAGATTGTAGACTGCTGCCAGGCATTTCGAAATATATGGATACAAACAAAAAACTGGCAGTCATAGAACACCAACTTCATTGACCAACGACCAAAATAGGTCTGCAATCAACTCCGGAATGACAAAAAAGAACATATTTGGCTGCTTGCAGCCTCCCTTGTTCATCGTTCATTCATAATCTCTACCAAAACTTAAGGCGATCAACTGTACAACAGTTGCAAGCCACACTATTGTACTAATTATTCCTCACCATCCGCTTTTCCAATACAACACACACAACTTGGGTTGCTGCATTTTTTATGAATCATTCAGGCAGCGTTACTCTTCGAAGGCCAGTCCTATGAATGAGTGAACATCCAGGCAGAAGGGAGCAATACTAAATAGAATTAAGAATTTTTAAATATTATAAATATTTGAAATATCATTTGCTAACTTTGTGCATATCAAAACTTTATCATCCCATGACTGGATTACGATTACTCCCGATTTTCCTCCTCGTGGCCGTAAGTCTGCAGGCACAGCAACTCTCGCTCTTTACTCAATATCGCGAGAATGCTACCCTACTCAACCCGGCTGCTATGGAAGGAGATTTCCTTGCATTTGGTCAGAACCTGACCTTCGGTGCTAACTACCGCGCCCAATGGGTCGGTCTCGACAATGCACCAACTACCTCTACTATCCGAGCTTCTTACCTCAACAAAGATGGAAGTGGCGTTGCGCTGATGGCAGGCGGTCATATTATCAATGACCAAACCGGCCCAACCGGCTTTACCGGCCTTTATGGTCGTATCGGTGGCGTACTTAGCGGCGATCCTGAATACTCAGGTTTCGCAGTCGGCCTTAGTGTAGGTTACGTACAATTTCGCGTCGATGCCTCTGAGGTTCGCTTGCGCGAAGACAATGACATTCTTGGTGACCAAAACCAGAATCAGTGGCACCCAGACGTAGGACTTGGTCTTTACTACTACACAACCGTAGGCGATCAAGACTATTTCTATGGCGGGGTTTCTGTTCCTCAGGTATTGGGCCTTGACCTTTCTTTTCAAGACGAACAGGGTGAATATTTCATCGAGCGAGTTCGTCACTTCTACGGTATGCTGGGCTTCTATAAGTTCTTCAGCGATGACAGTTTCCTGGAACCTTCTATGTGGGTAAAATACGCTCAAAATGCTCCGGTAAACGTCGATATCAACCTTCGCTATCTACTTCCGGGCAGAGCGCTTTGGATTGGTGCGGGTGGCTCTTCGAGCAGCACAGTACACGGCGAACTAGGAACGGTGATTGATCAGGGCGACAGCATTATCAAAATTGGCTACGGATACGACTATTCGTTTAGCTCTTTTGGTCCTTCTGTCGGAAGTACCCACGAAATCAATCTTTCTATTTCTCTTGATAGATAAGGTGTGAAGTACGCATAAATGAGCTGCGTCTTAGACAGAGGACTTACAAGACGAGCCTTTATTTTTTACTTCATACTCATTGACTTATCATAGTTGAAATCAGGCCAGCAGCCTTTCGGCAAATACATTGCAGCTAGACTGTCGACTTATAGATTTCAAAAACAAAAACTATTTGTCCCATGAAAATGGCTTGTACATTTTTCAAATTTAATCTTATAATGAAACGAGTTATACTCTGCTTAGCCCTTGGCTTAGCATTTCATTTCAGTGCTTTTGCACAACCCTCCATCATTATCTCAGACGATAGTCCAATGATTGGAGAAACATTTATACTAGATGTATCTGTTGCCGATTTCACCCAGCTGTTATCTACAGAGTTTACGCTTCGTTGGGATGAAACACAAATCGACTTCCAACAGGTACTTATTCCAGGCAACCTTCCTGATTTGGATATTGGTGATTTTGATGTTACCAATTCAGCAGACGGATATATTACACTTCAGTGGGCAGCGGGCGAAGACCCAGATGCCTGTTCCGATATCAATTCCGTAGGTGTTGATTTGCCGGATGGAACCATCATCTTTTCGCTTGAATTCGAAGCAATTGGAGCCTATGGTGATTTCACGGAAGTGAGAATAGACAACGACCCAGTGCCAATTCGCGTTACGCGTAAGTTTTCACCCAATCCAAGCTGTAACAACATTCAGATCAATGAAAGTGGTTCGCTTCCTGGTTTGGTATCGATTGGCGTAAGACCTTTCAATATCGTTGCCACCAACGAGACCGCTAACGAAGGCGAAGTAGTTTGTGTTGATTTTCCGGTAACAGGCTGGGATAATCTATCACTTGCACAGTTTTCTGTAGCTTGGGACCCGGCTTTGCTTAGCTTTAACCAGGTAATTCCTTCGGAAGACATTACTAACTTGAGCCAAGAAAGTTTTAACCCAGGTACTGGAACATTAGCAGTAGCTTGGTTCTACAGCGTACCAAACGGCGACGGTATTACAGTACCAGATAGCACGGTTATGTTTACGGCATGTTTTGATGTATTGGCTCCATGTGAAACTGATGTAGAAATCGTTTTCCAAGACGAACCAACGGATATCGAAGTTAGAAATGCAGATGAATTGAACTTCGAAATGACCGTACTAACGAATCCAGGCGAAGTAAGTGTAAACGATTGTGCACCTACAGGTTTGCAGCTAAATGTAGACTGTGGTGGACCATTTGAGTTGAATAATGAATTCTGTGTGCCTGTTCGTGCTGGCGACAACTTTATTGATGTTTCAGATATGGCTTTCCAAATGAAATGGGCACCTGGTATCTTGAGCTATACAGGTACTCAAAATGAGAATGGTGAATTTATGCCAGCCCTTATTTTCAATGAAGCCAATACTGAAAATGGTGTCTTGGGAGTTAGCTGGGAATCTGCAGTGTCTATCTTTAATGCAGACCTTGACCCGAATGACATTTTGTTTGAAGTATGTTTTGAAGTAGTGGGTGTAGCTGGTGATTCACCATTTAGTATTCCAACGACTCAAGATACGGTACGCATAGACAATGGCGGTAACATTGGGGTGAACCCAACCAACTGTCTGATTGATATTACGCCGCCAGCAGGTGTGATTCTTAATATTCCTGCAAGTGGTGCGCCTTTGGGCGATAACTTCTGTGCGGATGTTACAGTAAGCAACTTTACAGATATTACCGAATTCCAGGTTTCTTTCAACTGGGATTTCTCTAACTTCTCATTCACAGGTTTCTCTAACCTGTCGCTACCTGGTGCTTCTACGATTGACTTGGGCGCAGACGGAATTTTTGCGATCGACTGGGATTCAGGTGGAAACGCACTTGACCTAACAGATGGCGATGTACTGGTAACGCTTTGCTTTGACGCAGTAGGCCCAGCTTTCACTTGTGATCAGGCGTCTATCGTAGGTATTCCGCTTGAAGCGGAAGCAGTAAGCTCTACTTCTAATGGCAACAACATTGGAGTAAGTGCACAGATTGGAGACTGGTGTATCCAGAGTCCAAACGGATACTTCCTCGAAATTCCAGATTCTACCGTTGCTGTCAATGATACTATTTGTGTGCCCATCCAAGTAAATGGTTTCACAGATATCGTTTCTACCAGTTTCTGTATCAACTTTGATTCAGAAGGCTTGGAGTGGGTAGACCTTGGAACCGTTTTCGATATTCCTGGTTTGGATGCAGCTAATATCACCATCAGCGAAGATGTTGGTTTGATTTGTGTTGATTGGACAGACATAAGTGGGGTTACAGTGCCAGATGCTTCTGTTATGATGGAGCTTTGTTTCCAGGCAATCGGAGACGCCAATACTTGCGAAGACCTTACGGTAAATAGCAACGCTATGGTAGAAACATTAGCTGGTTCAGGTAGTGTGATTCCAAATGAAGGTGAAATCTGTATCGAAGATAGAATTATCATCACAGATGTAAGAATAACAGATGTAGACTGTCCGGGTAATGCCAACGGTCGTATCGAAATTGATTATGAAGGTGGTAGTAATAATGGTATGAACGTCGTATTCAACTGGCCAGGGCTAGTGCCTCAGCAGTTTGGCGATACCATTCAAAACTTGGCACCTGGTACATATACCGTTAATTACTTCGACACAAACAATCCTGATGTAGGTGGTACAGCAACCTTTACGGTAGGTGTATTGCCGGGTGCTCCGGTTGCAAATGCAGGTATGGACCAAAAGCGTCTTTGTTGTCCACTAATCAATATACTTGATGGAACTGGTTCTTCTACTGGCCCTGAATATGAGTATAGATGGTTCTTCGGTATTCCAACTGTAGATGCATTAAATGATCCAAACAACCCAGACAACATCCTTAACGGTACTCAAGGTGGTAACAACATCAACCTTGCCCCAAACTGTGAAGTGGTTCAGGATAGCAGTGTATTCGTACTACAGGTGACAAATACAATAACAGGTTGTGTAGCTCGCGACATCGTATACATCCTTCCTGCTGATTACCCAACTGCGGATGCAGGTATGGACCAGAGCTTTAATTGTGATGCTACAGAAATTACTTTCACGGGTAGTGGTTCCGCACCAAATGGTGAAAACGTTACCTATGCATGGGACATTGATACACTCGTCTTAGTAGGTGGTGGTTTGGACATGCCATCTGTTTCAGTAGATGGTCTTGATGCAGGAGAGTTAATTCTTACGGTAACGAATGAAGCTAACAACTGTACAGCACAGGATACAGTAGCACTTTTGGAAGAAGGTGGATTCCCAATCGCAAATATTGGTTCTGATACCGTATTTGTAGGTTGTGGCGGAACCGTCACACTTGATGGTTCTTCTGATAACCAAATGGGTGTTACTTATGCATGGAGTGGTCCAGAAGGTAATGCTAATACGCCACAAATTGATGTAAGTTCCCCTGGTACCTACATGCTTACAGTCACCAATAACGCGACCAACTGTGAGAGCACGGATATGGTAGTCGTAGAAGCGAATGCAGACTTCCCAGAAGTAGCCATTACCAATGGCATGGAAGGTAATGTATTCAATTGTGCCAATGAGGGCGATACCCTTTCTTTGGCTGCTACCCTTAGCAATGTTGCCAACTTCAACTTCACTTGGGCCGCATCTAATGGCGGTGTGATTGTTCCTTCAACGATCAATACACTAACGCCACAAATTACCGCTGCCGGTGATTACGCGATCACCGTAACAAATACCTTGAATGGTTGTCAGACCATTCAAACGATTACAGTAGGCGAAGACTTCGAAACGCCTCAGGCGATTGCCGCTTCCGCAGATACATTGCTAATCAACTGTACCAATGACAGCTACATGCTTGACGGTATGGGTTCAACGACTGGTGATGTTACTTATGTATGGTCTGATACCGGCGGAATGGTTATTCCTGGTGAAATGATTACTGTTACAGAACAAGGAACTTACTTCCTTGAAGTAACCAATAATGAGAATGGCTGTTTTGCAATGGACTCTGTGGTAATTGATACTAGCTTCCTGACACCTGAGTTGACGGTAGCTACGCCACCAGATATCTCTTGTTCAGCAGATAGTGTAATCCTTGTTTCTTCCATCGGAGATATCGAAGGTACGGTTTTGGTACAATGGACAACCAATGATCCGGTAATGATTGAAAATGCCGATCAGTTTGAAGCCACTGTATTCGAACAAGGTACGTTCACAGTGGAAGTTACTTTAGCACAGACCGGTTGTAGCGTAAGCGAAACCGTAAGTGTCGGAGTCGATGATACCGTTCCGATTGCAGAAGCAGGTGAGCCACAATTGATTACTTGTGAAGTTAACGTAGCAAATCTTGATGGTACAGCATCTTCTACTGGTGATCGCTTCGTTTATCAGTGGACAACTGAAGATGGGCAATTACCTCCAAATACAGATACCATTACGACATTTACCAGTACTCCTGGTACCTATGTACTGATGGTTACAGATACTATTTTGGGTTGTTCTACAACAGATACGGTGATGATCGATCGCAATATCGAGATCCCAAATGTAAGTGTAGGTGCAAATGGTGTATTGGATTGTGCAACAGACTCTTACAACTTCAATACGTCTCTTACCGATATGGGTGATGAATTTACCTACGAGTGGGTAAGTGTAGATGATCCAGATAACCCAATTTCAACAGATATCAACTTTACTTTCACAACGGCAGGTGAATATGCTTTGATTGTGAGGAATACAGAAACGGGTTGTGTAGGTACAGACTTCGGTAATATCACCGATATCAGTGCAGATGATCCGGTGGTTACTTTTGCTTCGGATACAGAAACACTTGATTGTATTACCGATGAGGTAACCTTTACTGCTTCTGTTAGCCCTGATACAGTAGATTATACTTATCAGTGGTTTAATGCAGCAGATGATACGCCTCTAATGGGCGAAACAGATACGACATTGACGGTTTCTACACCTGGTGACTACTACTTTATTGCTACAAATGTAGAAAATCAGTGTGCTGTTGATACCGCAGTAGCGATTGTAACTGCTGAGAATGACCAAATTGCACCAGTTGCTTCTTTTGCACAGGATACCTTCAACATCACTTGTTTGGTTGACAGTGTGGGCATTATCACAACTGGTACTTCTATGGGTGCTCAGTTCTCTTATCAGTGGAATCAAATTGGTGTAAACCAAGGCGAAGCTGACATTGAAAACATCAGTAATGATGTAGAATTTGGTGCACCTTATTCGGGTACATTCGAGTTTATTGTAACGAATAACGAAAATGGTTGTGTGGATGTAGATACCGCAGTAATTGCGCGCAATTACGAAGCTCCAAACCCAATCATTTCTCCAGTACAAGATACTTTCTTCTGTCAGACTGAATCTGTTATGTTGGATGGATCAACTTCAACATTTGAAGGGAATAATGCTTCTTTCGAGTGGCTCTCTTTGGCTAGTGAGATGATAATTAGTGAAAACCAGACTGCTCAGATTCTAGGCCCTGGTGGCTACCAATTGACCATCATCACCAATGAGGATGTTGATGAATGTAGAGCTTCTGCTAACGTATTTGTAGAAGGTTTGCTGGAAGCACCAGAAGTAATGGTTCCACCAGTTGATTCTTTCGATTGTTTCACTACCGTAGTTTCATTGGAAGCAACCGTGATGTCAGACGATACTTACACAACGACTTGGACAGATTTGGAAACGACAGGCATCATCTCAACTATGGATAATGCGGGTATTCAGGATACAGGTATGGTAGAGTTGCTGGTAACGACAAACCCTGAGCTAGATGGATGTACTTTCAGAGATACTTTTGAAATTGGTATCAGCCTAGAAGAACCAATTCTTGAGTTTGAACCAATTGACACCATCACTTGTGATTTAACGGAAGTCAACCTGACTATCACAAATGTGAATGCCAATGTGGTACAAAATACAGTATGGGACGGCCCTGGTCTGGTAACACCATTCCCACTTACCGCTATTGTAAACGAAGCGGGTACTTACGAAGTAACAACCACTATTGAGAACAGCGTCATTGGTGAATGTGATGCCATCGGTACCATAGAGGTAAGCGCCGATACTATCGCTCCTGAAATTATGGTAGCTGCTTTCCAAGCACTGGATTGTGCTAATGTTGAAGAGCTACTGGATGTTTCTGGTTCAACTTTTGAAGCAGATAACACGATCCAATGGACACAAGATGGTGACGCATTGCCTGACTTCGACGGCCAAACTATGGTAACAGCGACAGAAGGTGGTCAATACGAAGTAACAATCGAAAACAACGAAAATGGTTGTTTCGAAACCTTTGCAATTGAGTTGGATCAGGATACTATGGCTCCGATCTTGACCTTTGAAATGCCAGATACTTTCAACTGTTCTATGGCTCCAGTAACACTGGATGCAAGTAGCTCAGGTGATGCTGCGGACTTCAGCACGATCACATGGACAGCTGACAACGGCCAAACGCCAACTCCAGCTAACCAGTTGATTACAGAAGCACCAGCAGGTGGTAATTATACCCTTACGGTTGTAAGTGCAAGCAATAGCTGTGAAGGGGAAGTAATGGTAACCGTGGAAGAAGATACCATGCTACCAGAAGTGGAAGCTTCTTCAGGTATGGATAATATCGGATGTAGTGGCGACCCTGCCAGCATTGGTGGTACAGCTACTTCTACCGGATCAGAATTTACTTATCAGTGGAATACCCTGAATGGTACAGGTACAGTAGCTGACGCAAATAGCGTATCAACAACTGCAAGCGATGCTGGTACTTATGAGTTGGTAGTAACCAATGTAGTAAACGAATGTATCGCTACGGATACCGTGATCATCGAACAAATCATTGACCTGGACGAAGCACAACTAGAGCCAGATACAACGATCTGTGAAATGGATTACGCACTGACGGCGAATTTGCCGCAAGGCGCAAGTGGAACATGGACTAGCTCAACAGGTACTATCCTTGATCCTGCTGATCCGAATACTATGGTAATGGACTTGGAAACAGGCGACAACGTGTTTACCTGGACACTTACAGCGCCTGGTTGTGAAGATTACAGTACAGCTTCTGTAGTTATCACCGTTCCAGATGCACCAACTGCTAACAATGACATCGTTGACTTGACAGAAGAAGAAGATAATAAAGTGATTTTGGCAGCAGCCAATGACTTAATCGGTGGAAACTTCAGCTTTGATATTACAACTCAGCCAACCCTTGGTCAGGTTGATAGCATCGACGCTGCTACAGGTACGATCTACTTCTCGATCAAGCCAGGCCAGTTCGGTGATACCGAAATGGTGTACAAAATCTGTGATGAAGATTGTGTAACGCTTTGCGATGAAGCAACTATCCAGATTAGCATTGAGCGTCGTGCGTTTGATGTCAATATCCCGAATGGTATTACCATGAACGATGATGGTGTGAACGATGCCCTTGTATTCGACCAGTTGCTCAACAACCCGGAAGCATACGAAAACAACGAGTTGATCATTTTCAACCGTTGGGGTGATATTGTTTACGAAGCAAAACCTTACAACAA